>JABGQJ010000182.1 GCA_018648945.1 Victivallales bacterium | reverse complement strand
GGCGATGGACGGAGGGGAGATCGGGGTGGGAAAGCCGGAACTGGCCGAGCAACTGCTGCCAGAGCGCCTGGCTCTGGGTGGCTTCGTCCACCAAATCTCGCCGCTGGCGGCCAAGGGCGGCGTATAGCTCCTTGATCCAGGCATCCGCGTCCGGCACGCTGGCCAGGAAGCGGGTCAGGTCCAGGCGGCGTTCGCCACGGGCGCTGGTCTTGAGGGCGGGGCCAAAGAGAGAGTGGAGGGCGCGGTACTCGCCGATGGGTAGGGACGAATCCCCGAGCTTGATGGTGCCGGCTAGTTCCCCCCGCTTGTCGCAGCGGTCGCACAGCCGCGACAGGTGCGCGGCGAGGGAAGGATGCCTTCCCAGGTGCTCGGCCAGGATACTCTCTCTGGAGGACACGTGAGTTGGCTCCCTGAAGCGGCCTAGATCTCGTCGCCGAAGGCCATGGAGTCCTCGTCGTTGGCATCGGCGAACAGATTCCGGTGGTGGAATCTGGGGTTTTCCCAGCTGAAGGGGTAGAGATGCACGTCGTGCCTCTCGTCCTTGACGACCAGGATGGTGGTGGAGTCGGGGATCTCCTGACGGACACCGTCCTGGTCCGGCGACGCCACGAAGAGCTGGATGTCCAGATCGCTGGCAAAGCCGAGGAGCTGGTCGCGGCGCCCCGCATCGATGCCATAGAACGCCTCGTCGAAGAGCAGCGCGCGCAGGGGTACGTTGCTGCCTTGGAACATGAAGTGGGCGACGGTGAGGACGAGCAGGTAGTTTGGCACGGCCTGTTCGCCACCGGAGCCGATGGATTTGGTGTGGCGGTCGATCACGACCCCGTCGCCTTCGCTGGATTGCAGGCGCATGTCGTAGTGGAACCAGTTGCGGTAGTCGAGCAACTCGGGGACCGTGCCCACCTCGGTGTTGGTGATGGCCTCCCGCTGATCCTCGAAGAATCGGCGCAGTTCGCCGTCATCCTCATCGACGCGCCATGGATTGAAGGTCGAGACCAGCTTCACCAGTTGCTGGTGCCGTTCCACGGTCTGGAGTTTGAAGCCGTACTGGTTGCTGCCGAAGGAACGCTTGCTGAGCTGCTGGTTGATGTTTTTCACCATCTGCCGCAGCGTGTCCACCTTCTCGCGCAGATGGGTGAGCAACTCGCCCACGACGAGCTTGCGGAACAGCTCTCGCGTCCGTTCGTTGATCAGCTCGCGTTGTTCCTCTGCCTGCCGGGCCAAGACTTCGACGATGTTGGTGACTGGGCGGCTGCGGCGGTCGATAAGCTGGTTGTCCTGGCGGTCGTAGGTGAAGTTGAAGACCGGGCCGAAGCGGTCGTCGCGGATGCCCAAGTCGATGGTTGTGGCGGTCTGGATCTCCTCCTCGCCGACCCGCGCCACCGCCTCCGCCGTCTGCTCCACGGTGGTGAACCGATCTCCCTTGCGGGTGTGGAGGATGTAGTCTTGGACATCCTCGACCTCCGGGCGCCTGGCAAGCAGCGCAGCGTTCTGGGCGCTGATCCGTTGCCGGATGGCTTCGGCTGCTTCCAGGAGGCGTTCGCTTTGGCCCAGGAGGCCCTTGATCTGGTTGTCGAGCGCTCCCAACGCCTGGTTGATTTCGGCTGCCGTCTCGGCCAGCTTGTCCTTCTTGCGGGCCGCCGACTTCAGCCGCTTGTCCAGATTCTCCAGGCCTTCGGCACGGATCTTCTCGCGCAGTAGTTCCAGGCGTTCCAGGTTGGCCTTGAGATCGCTCGCGGCATCTGCAGCCTGTTGCTCGGTTTCCTTGATGTGTTCGCTGGCGTGTCGGACCTCGCCGCAGGCGGTCTGGATCTCGCCCCCGCCCTGGTGCAGTTCGCGGTTGCCGTCGGCGAGGGTTCGGGAGGTGCTGCCGAGGGTCTCGCCCAGTGCATGGAGGCGCTTCTCGCCGGCTTCGATGGTGCGGAGGGTGGCGGTTGCTTCTGTCAGTAGGCGTTCTGTTTCGCGCAGCAGTCTCTCCCGGGCCTGGCGTCGGTCGCTGGTGCCGATGAAGCTGGCTGGCTCCCCGGCCAAGCGCCGCCGGTGTCCTCGGAAGCGGAGGGCGTGGAACTGCTCGATGCGTTCTGTTTCCGGCCCTGCTTGGGCAATCATCTCGGCCGCCAGGCAGCGGATGGCGGTGGGGTCGCTGCGCGAGAGGTCGAAGGTGTCGCGGACCCAGGCGGGGATGGTCTCGTCTACCAGTTGGGTCGCGATTCGCAGGTGCGGCCCAACCGTGAACAGGAGCCGGGCAGCCTTGTCCAGCCGCTCGTCGTCCTCCTGCACGACGAAGGTGGCGAAGACATCGGCACCGATGGTCTCCTCCATGGCCGAGCGGTCGGCATCGGCCAGATTGGCTTGCCACTCGAGCCCTTCGTATAGAGGCCGGACCGTGAACATGGCGTCCCGGAGGGTCTGGAGCGCCGTCGCGTAGTTCGGTATCGACGGCAGGAGTTCCACTTGGCCGCGAATCCTGGCCACTGCCTCTTCAAGTTCCTGCACGCGGTCGGCCGCCTGCTTGCGCCGTTCGGCGCCTTGGCCGACTTCGGTGGCGACTCGCAGCTGTTCGGCTTGAAGCTGCTCGGCGATGGCGGCGAAAGGAAGCTCGCCCAATCTCTGTTCGGGGGTGTCGTCCCGGAAAACCTCGTCGATCTTGGTGGCGAACTCGGCCAGGGAGAAGGGGAGCTTGGGGCTCAGCCGGTTGATATCGGCGAGCAATCGGCGCAGCCGGGTGGTCAGGGCCTCGCGCAGCTTGGCGAGAGCGCGCAGGCTGGCAGCATGCGTCGCCGCTGCCTTCTTGGCCCGCTCGCGGGCATCGGCGCACGCCGTCTGTCTGAGCTGGGAATCGGCGGTCAGTTCCTTCTCCTGGCGGACGAGTCCGGAGGAGTCCTTCGCCTGGAGATCGGCGATCCGGCGCTCCACCGCCTGCAGTTGCGCCGTGCATGTGGCCAGTGTCTTGGCTTCGGCGTCGCGTCGCTCCTGGCGCGCGGCCGTGTGCTCCTGGTTGAGCTGGAACGCGACGCCATTGTCCGCCAGTTCCAGCGTGGCCTTGATCCACTGCAGGCGGACGGCCTGCTCGCGCAGTTCCTCGATTCTGCCGGTTTTGGTTGCCAGGTCCCGGAGGTAGCGCAGTTGCTCGTCGAGGCGTTCCAGATCCGCCGCGGATTCGTCCAAGGTGTTGAGGGCGGCGATGATGCGTTCGAAGATGTCGGGCTGGGGTTCGGGGAGCAGGCGCTTGAAGAGCTCGTGGTAGTCGCTGGAGTGGGAGGCGATCTCGCGGTAGGCCTTGGCCATGGCCAGCAGCCGGGCGATCTCGCAGAAGGCGCTCTCGCTGCGGAACAGTCGTCCCGCGACTTCCCGCTTGTAGCCCTCGATGTTGGCGTAGTAGCCGCTGGCGGACTTGAAGTGGTCGCGGATCTCCTGCCGACTGGCGGGATAGAGCTCCCCATCCCGCTCGACCCGCAGGGGGATGTCCTCGAGCGGGCATTCCCGGATGATGCCCCAGCGCCGGATCTGCTCGTCCATCGCGTAGACTTCAAGCCCGATCGCGTAGGTGGATCGGACGCCGTTGGCCCCCGCGATCTCCAGGGCCGCATAGGTGATCCCGCCCGCCGGGTTCAGGGAGCCGGTCTCCACATTGTGGCGCATGACGACGCCTTGCGAGCGGCGTCCCCCCGAGCGGGTGCCAGCCACGCGCGCGGCGGAGTTGAACTCCAGGTTCTCGCCGGCGGTGAGCACGTAGTGAATGGCATCGAGCACGGTGGTCTTGCCGGAGCCGTTGTCCCCGAGCAGGAACAGATGGCCGCCATTGGCCACCTCGATGGTCTCGTCGACGAAGTTGTGCCAGTTGATCAGGCGGATGCGAGTGATGGTGTAGGCGGTGGCGGCGGGTGTCATTGGGCGAGATCCCCCTCGGGTTCCGCCGCCGTCTGGGCGGTCTCGCCCAGCCAGCGGGAGAGGGCCTTGGCGTTGTAGTGGTACATCGCGGGCAGCGCCTCGTAGATGATCTCGGTCTCGTCGATCCTGCCCAGTTCCTTCGGTGGCGGCAATGGCCGCAGGAAACGGTAGCGTTCGAGCACCGGCATGATGGCCCGCAGGAGATTCTTGCGCACATGCTCCTCGCTGTAGCGTGTCTCGGCCAACTCGGGGTAGAGCTCGGCGAAGCGAGCGACGAGGTAGGCGAGCAAGCTCCCGAGGCGGAACTTCAGGCTGTCGCGGTCCTCGACGGTCATGGAGTTCTCGTCCATCTGGTGCTCGAAGAACTCAAGGAGCATCATGAAGGCCAGGCACTCGTCCCGCTTGCGGAAGCCGAAGAGGTCGCGCTGGGATGCCGTGATGGCGGGATTGTGCCACTTGTCCTTGTGGACGCGCGCGCACCTGTCGTCGAGCACCAGCCGCCAGTCGAAATAGCGCTCGAAGAACTCGCTGAACAGCTGCCGGTGCCGCCGCAGGAAGAAGAAGACTTCTTCGTTGTCCTCGCGGTAGAAGTAGGGTGCTTCGGTGAGCACGTTCAGCGCCGCCACAACCCGCTCGCGGGAGGTCTCGATGAGCGTTTCCAGGGGGTTTTCCATGGTTCCTCGATCACCTCTCGTGGAGGCGCAGAAGCATATCGTTGAACCGAAGCCGGGCTTCGGCAAACTGGATGTCGACGGGGGTATCGGATTCGGGGTTCAGTTGGAGGCCGATTCTGGAGAGCTGACGGCCTTCGCTCAGCAAGCCGGCCTTGGCCAGTTCGATGATGCGCGCGGCTTCCTCATCCCTGCTGTAGACGCCTTGGCCGACTCGCTTCCCCGAATCATCGATGTTGCCGAGGGTATCCAGGAAGTATTCGCGCAGCTCGCGGAGCCGCTGTTCATCCAGGCTGATGGCTGGTCGGTCGCCGTGCCGTTTCCGGCGGATGGGGTCTGCCGCGCGGTTCCTGGTGCGAGGGGTCTCGCGTCGCGGTTGCGGCGGCGGGGCCTTCACGGAGTCGTCCCAGTAGTTGGGGTCGGCCACCATCCCTGCGGAGGCGATCAGAGTGCGCATGAAGTCGCGCGGCACGGATTCTTCGGGCAGGCGCGCGATGTCGGCAATGCGGTCGCGGATATCCTCGACCCGGTGGTTGCGGCGTTCGAGTTCGCGGAGATGCGCGTGCAGCTTGCGCCAGACGTGCATGGCCGAGTCGCTGATGCGGTGGCAGATCTGGTCCAGCTTGCCCCCGTCCTGATAGAAGTGGTCGAGGGCGAAGGGAATGCGGATCTGAGACCGGTAGTCCCGCGATCTGCGGAGGAGCTGGGGTGTGTGGCGGCGTTCGGCCTCCATCGCCTCGGCACATTGGGCCAGCTTCGCCTGGCTGCGTGACAGCAGGAGGTGATCGACTCCCTCGACGATCTTGCCGCGCAATTCCGACACGCGGCGCAGGAAGCGATGGACGAAGTCGTCCAGTCCACGCAGGATGTCCCGGGCTTCGTTCAGATCGTAGCCCCGGATGGCGAAGGCGAGGAGGCGGGCATTGAACTCCGCTAGATGGCCGTTGGCTTGGTGGGTCAATTCCTCAAGGCGGAACAGCTGGTAGAGCACACGCCGGGGATCGTCCTCGCGGGCGTTCTTCGTACCATGTGTGTTGAGCATCCGCCGGAGCTGGCCCAAGGCGCCGCAAAGCTCCTCCAGCACGTCCCGCGTGTCTTCCTCCCCGGCCTCTAGGTCGGCCAGCGCGCGGTCTTCCAGCCATTCGAGGAACGCACGCGCGTCCTCGGTCAGGCTGTAGCGGAACTTCCGTCGGCGCGTGTCACGGTAGCCGCGGAGCCGCTCCATCTCCATGCGCTCCTCGACCAGCTTCCATTCGACCAGTTGAGCCATGTCCTGACGGAAGACATCGAGTGGGTAGCCCTGCTCGGCGGCGAGTCCCTCCTGGGCCTTGCGCACGGCATCGTAGATGTCCTCGTGCAGCGGCTCAAGCTCGTGGTCGCGCCGGAACAGGAGCACCCGATAGAGGATTTGGAGGTAGAAGACGGCCCTCTCGGCCAAGAGAATGTTGCCTACGTTTCGGTTGCGCAACTCGATGAGACTCGCCGCTCGACCCGCGTCGAAATCGGCAAGCAATCCATCGCGCAATGGTACCGAAACACCATCATCCATGGCAGACACGTATCCTCGTTCTCTGTGGTCGTGGCGGAAGGAGAGCAGTCAGGGCTGGCTCGTCTGAGACCTCATAGATACTACCGCCCGCCAGCTCCGTCAAGCGGGGCCAGCCCCGGAACCCCGCCGGGGAGACCGGTCTCCCCGGACCCTTCGTGAATGCCTTGCGGTGTGGCGTACCACTCCGCAAGGCGACTGCCGCCGCTGGCGCGTCTGCATCGGCCCACTCCCCATTCTCTTGGTTTCTGCCACAGACACGGCCCGTTCGGGCGTGCCGGAAGGAGCGAACGACCACTCCGCAAGGCGACCGCCGTTGCTCGCGCACCATGCGCCCACTGGTCCGATTCGTCCGATCCGACCGATTCGTCCGATGGCGCGCCATATCCCTTGCTCACGCTCCGACCAGCCAGGCCCCAACCCACCGCGCGTCCTCCCCAAGCGCCGGTTCCCGTGCTACTCCTTGCTGTAGTCCAGCAGGAGATCGACCCAGGTGATGGTGAACGGGGTTTGGGGGCGTTTCTCCCTGGCGGAGTAGGCAAGGCGGATGTGGTTGTCTCCGAGCCGCCACCATTGGCCCGGAATGTCGATCCTGTGTTCGCCTCGCTTCCACCAGTCCTTCTGGAAGATGAAGGCTTTGTGGTTGCCTTTGCTGGGATCGATGGCTTGCGTGTTCCGGCGGGCTTCTGCCTCGCTGGTATCGCCGGAGATGGCGACGGGGTCACGCCCATTGATCCGGATGGCGAGCCGCTCGCCGGCCGCAAGTGGCTGACAGTAGACCACCAAGGTGGCTTTCACTTGGTGACCCGCTTTCCGCGCCGCCTTGACATCGTCCGCTACCCGCAGATTGAGGGCCATAGTCCCCGTGAACTTCCCCTTGTCCTTGCGCAACTCGATGGTTCCAGGGCGGATGTGGATGGGATCGACCATGTAGTGCTTGTCGGCAAAGAGGAGCTTGGCGGGGTCGCCCAGCTCATTCATCCATGGCTTGCCGCGCCACTGATCCTCGGACATGCCAAGCTGGATGCCCTGGGCTCCGGCCCGCATGAACATCAGGGCCTGGGCTCGGAACATGCCGGCGGTCTTGGGCTTGTCATAGCGTCTGCGCCCTGATGCGGTATCGCTGGGATCGCTGTCGGTGTTCACGAACCCCAGCGCTTGCCAGACCGTGGGGTACACCGGGATTCCTGTGCGGAGGCCCGCAGCGATGAACTGCTCGACCCGGTTGTCGAAGTAGTCGGGGAAGCGGCGGTGGGTGGGGAAGATGAGGTCGATGAGTCGCTCCTCCATCCATGCCGGCCAATCCAGCCCCAGTTCCAGCCAATCGACGGAGGGCACGCGTACCGCCAGGTCGAGATGCTGGCCGCGCTTCCTGCCTTCCTGGTCGAGCATGGCGCGGACATCGCGCACGAACTGGGTCATGATGCCGGGGTCTGCTTTGGCGAAGAAGGGCGGGTAGACGGCGAAGTCCAGTGATACCCCATCGGCCCCCAGTTGCACGGTCTCGCGCAGGATGGCGAGCTTGAAGTCGCGGACCTCCTGGTGTTTATAGTCCAGCAGGACGCCCCGCCCGATGCGGTACTCCGGGTGTTTCTTGTTCAGGCTCCCGACGAAGGCCACCCACATCCAGTTGTCGTCCTTGGCCGGGCCGTACTCGTGGTTCATCTCCAGTCTGGCGATGAGCTTCTTGCCGAGTTGATGGGCCCGGGCTACGGCCATCTGCATGGGACCACCACCCTCCTTGATGAGGCCCATCACGTTCTCGTGCACCCAGCGGTCGCCCGGGCGGAGCATTCTGCGCTGGGGGTCCGTCAGACCTTCGCCGAAGATCTCCCCCACCTTCGTTTCGTAGCAGAACACGCTGCCCGGTCCGACCCCCCAGACGAGAGTGCCCACGTTCGAGTTCTCGAAGGGGTCGAGGTAGCGCCGGTAGAGTTCCGTGCGGTTCATGGGTGGTTTCTTGAAGAAGATGCTGAAACCATCGTGTCGGTAGGCGATATCGATCTTCTTGAGCGTCTGGTTCCGCCAACTCCGCCCCGTCGGCTGCGGTAGCAGACCGAGGGCGCGGTGAGCCGTGCGCACGTACTTCTTGTTGATGGTCAGCAGGCCGTTGGTTTCTGCGGTCTGGCGTGGCACTTGCAGAAAGCTGTATTCCTCGGCGTCGGCCAGACTGTAGTTCTGGAAGCCGTTCACTTCGTTCTCGTTGCAGTACATGTTGCGGACTTTCCAGGCCCGGAAGGACCATGTCCACACGTCGGAGACATCGGCCTTCACTGCATCCGGCTGGTTGTCGATGAGCGAGGGGGATCGGCAGAGGTCGAGCAAGGACGCGAAGTTGCCATCGGGCTTCAGGAAGTACATGCCGCAACGGGGATCGATGTAGGCCCAGCTCCCCTCCACATGGATCTCGCTGACGATGTGGCCACCCAGGTCGTGCATGATGATGCGGCCGGGGATTCCCGTCACCTCGCAGAGGGCCACCATCAGTCGGCCCAGAGTCTCGCAGAGGATCTCCGGCTTGTCGATCATCTGCTCCTCGGTGCCGCCATAGATGTAGTTGTCCCACCGCAGGCCCGGCTGGTTGCGCAGGTCTCGGCAGAACCGCATGAGGGCGAGGACCCTCTCTCGGTCTGTCTTGCAGCCAGCGGTGATCTTCGCCACGACCTGCTCAAGCCTCGGGCGCGAGCCCCGCTCATAGCGGACCTGGAGTGGCGTGAAGGCACCGTAGATGTAGGCCATCGTCTGGGGGCAGAGGATCACCTGCTCCCGGCGTAGCTGGAATTCCACGCCTCCTCCGTAGTTGATGCCCAACTGCCGGTAGTTCGCCATATAGGCTGCCCGGCGGTCCTTGCCGACGATGCGTCTTGCCGCCTTCACGCCCGTATAGGGCGCGAGGTCCTCCTGCGTCTCCACCGCCGGCCCCGTGTAGAGCGCCTGCTGTTGATCCGACCACCCATCCGCGCCCATCGTGCTCACAGCTACCCCCAAGGTCATGATGATTATCCCCGCCAAAAGCGTCCGGGTCATTCCTCGCCTCGCAGGCGTTGGGGGTGGCTCCGGAGACATCCGGACTGTGGATCGACGAAGTCGTGCGATCATGCCTAGTGTTCCTCGATGGCTCGCTGCATCATGCCTACTCCAGGACAAACAGCTACACCTTACATCATACTCCCCCACTACCCCGAGGGCAACGCCTCGGGTGGGTCGCTGCCGTTCCGCCAAGCGGATGCCGTCGGGGAAGTAGCACACGCGTGTCGCCTGTGTCTTCAGGGTAGAAGCGGCGTCCTCGCCGCTTTGATCCCACGTCCGATGCGGCAAGATGCCGTTCCCATCCTCGCTGGCGCGCGTGCATCGGCTTACCCCGGGAGCCACGCATGATTGCGTCTGGCAAAGGCAGGAGGACGGGCTACGGTTGGCGTCATGGATGACGATGGACCAACCCGATACTGGCTGTTTCGAGTGACTGCTCTCGTGCTGTTGACCGGGGTGTTTGCCCTCTCGCAGGAGAAGGAGGAGAAGACTGTGGCTGATACCCCGTTGCTGGCAGACACCACGTTCCAGAATGGCGTGGTGGTGTGGGACCCGAAGCCGGGCAAGCATGTGGATCGAGGGGTGTTGCAGCCATGGCCGGGTGGAGACGAGCCGGGTTGGGGATTGGCGCAGTGGGATAGCCGGTTCACGCTGGCCGGAGCCAAGGCGGAGACGTTGCCGGATGCCCGGGTGTGCTTTGCCGATGGGACCAAGCGGCTGGTATTCGGCAAGGACGCGGGGGTGGTGCTCTCGCTGGATGGGGTCACAGAGTACCAGCGGAAAGCACCCGAGCGGGGCGATCCGTGGCCCCACATGCTGCTTAGTCAGCGACGTCTGTTGCACCATCCTTCACTGCCGGAGTTGGCGGCGGTTCCCTTCCATATCCGCTATCGCCTGCTCGAAGCGGAGCCGTTCAAGGCACCGGGCTGGCACGACAAGCGGCACACGGCGCAGACGGTGTTCTTCGTGACGGTCCAGAACCTGAACAGGCAGTCCAAGGGATATGGCGACTACCTGTGGTTCGGGATCATGCTCTACGACTACCGCTGGCGTTCGCCGAAGGCGCATATGGCCCCCGATATGGGAAGCAAGAAGAAGTTGGGCACCGGCAAGTACATCTATACGCCGGCCTTCGCCCGGTTCTCGAAGGAGAGCCCGCACGACAAGGAGTGGATGGAGATTGAGATGGACCTGTTGCCGATGCTCAAGGAGGCGTTGGCCGATGCCTGGAAGCGGGGGTATCTGAAGGACTCCCACGACATCGACGACTATCGCTTGGGCGGGATGAACATGGGCTGGGAGATCACCGGGCCGATCAAGGCAGCGGTGCAGATTGAGCGCGTTTCCCTGGATGCCCGGTTGCGGTAAGTGGACGGGGGAGACTGGTCTCCCCGGCGGGGTTCGGGGCTGGCCCCGTTCCTGTGTTACCGGCGGACGAAGCCGAGGTAGTCCAGGTTGATGCCGGTGTCGTTGGTGTTGGTGAGGCGAATGGTGTGTCGCCCCTTCTTGAGCGTGAACGGCTTGCCGTTGGGGTCGGCGAAGGTGATCTCTTCCCAATCGGTGGCACCGTCCCCGAAGCCGCCGGTCATGGGGAAGGCGATCTCGCTGATGTCCTTGCCATCGAGCTGGAGCTGCCGTTTGCCCTCGTGCGGGGTGCAGTAGCGGACCAGCAGGTAGAACCGCCCGTTGGCGGGGATCTCAACCTGCCATTCCAGGAAGTGCCCCTTCTTGTCCCAGTGGGAGATACAGGTACCACGCACGTTGGCCTTGTCCTTGCGGATGTGGACCTCGCCCCCGCCTTGGGCCGCGATGGTCTCGGCTTCCACCAAAGCACCGGTGGTCGTAGGTTTGGCTGTGGTCTGGACCCAGGCCTCGGTGCGTAGGGTCTGCTGGGCCGTGGTCAGTTCGGCCACGATGCGGCCTTTGGCCGCGCGGTTCTCCGCAGGGACGATGGGGACATTCCAGACCTGCATGGCCCCCGGCTTGAGATCGACCGTGAGTGCAGACTTGGCGAGGGAGATCCCCGGATCAGGGCTGAGCTGGAGAGTGCCCTGCAACGCCTTCCCCGGTGCGGCGGTGACCACGACCCGACAGGCCGCGCCGTCGTCGGAATCGACCTTGGTCAGATTGACGCTGTGGGCGGTGGCGGCGGGTGGTCGCGAGAGAGTCGGCGAGACCACGTAGCCCATGCTCGCCATGCGCACGCAGGCGCGGTAAATGTGGTCTTGCATCAGGCAGGTCCGGCGGTCCATGGCGGGGATGGTGGTGGAGTAGATGCGGAGCTCGCCGGGTTGCGAGGCGATTACCTCCTCGCGCCAGTCGCCGATGACGTCTGCCACCATGCCCCGGGCCATGCGGTCTTCCAGCGGACCGCCGCCATGGTCCATGACTCGGCCCCGGAAGATCTCGCGTTGCAGGTCACCATCCCAGAAGATGGTCGGCTGCGTGGCCGCATAGCCGACGCCGGTTTGGAGCACGCGCCCATCCGCACTGTAGAACCAACCGCGGTTGGAGCGCTTCTTGGCATCGGTGTCGGCCCCGTAGCATTCGCGACCCGGGGAGAGCGGGTCCATGTCGGCGCACATGCCGCCGCTGTGGACGTGGGTCGTGGGGATGCCGAGTTTCCAGATGAACGCACCGGTCGCCGCATCCACCAGCGACAGGCCGCCATCGACCCGTTGGCGGGTTTCCATGCAGTAGAAGACCTCCAGACCGGGTCGGTCGAGCAGGATGTCGCCCAGATGCGCGCCATCAGGATGGCCGCGCCCGGTGGTCCAAAGGGGCGTGCCGTCGTCGTCGATACAGACGCTGCCGAGCAGGATCTCGTCGCGCCCGTCGCCATCCACATCAGCGGCTCGGGTGGTGTGGGCGCCTTGGCCCCAGTATTCCGTGGGGTAGCGGGCGTTGTCATAGCGCCAGAGGGGGACGAGCTTGCCGTCCTTCATCT
>JABGQJ010000181.1 GCA_018648945.1 Victivallales bacterium | reverse complement strand
AGCCTGGACGTGCAGCGCGAGGACAAGCAGAGGAAGGGCGAGGAGGCGCAGTTTCATGACGGATCTCCAGAGGAGGGATCGGGTTCCTGCTCAGCGAACCAGACGCCAGAGGCGCGTCTGCCCGAAGTCGAGTGTAACCTGCACTTCGCCATTGGCAACCGGCAGGCGCGTGCCGTCAAAGACTTCGCGCAATTCTCGCACCCCCTTGGGCAAGCGGAGGGTGCGTTCACCCGCTCGCCCCGTGTGGATGGCGAGGAAGCCTTGCGAGGCATAAACCGTGTCCCCGCCATTGCCGTAGAGATGGACACCGGCGGCGCGGGCAATGCCCCGCAGCAACTCCGCCGGCAGGCAGGGAACAGCACAATAGACCGAGCTCCAGTCGTCGAACTTCCGGGCGGCGAGCGCCACCTCGCGGGGCTGCACGGCGGCACCCCCGCCACCAGCTGTCAGGGGGAAACGCAGGACCATGCGTCCCAGTTCCGTCGCCTCAGGATCGTCCACGCAGACGACCGGATCGAGGCGAGCGGTTGCCGTGTGGCGGAAGGCCGGACTCAGCCACTTGGTCCAGGGCGCGCTCAGATCGGTCAGTCGAAGATCGGGAAGCGCCGAGATCTCGGTCTGGCGCAGGCGGATGCCCGTGAGTTCGCTCGCAGCAGCGGCGGAGAGCCCCTGTTCCGTCCAGAGCCCCGGCGCATAGATCCAGAGTGCCGTGCGGTTGTCGCGACGGAGCACACGCTGGAGCATCTGGCGCTCCTTGGGAGACACATAGAGAGCATCCGGGAAGACGTAGAGCCGATACGGCGGCAGCCGCTCAAGGTCGGCGAGCATGGCAATGTCAAAGGGCGCCCCAAGGCGGCTGCATTCCTCCAGCAGTTGGCGATAGACAAGGGGCTCGGAGAAGGCGGGGTTGCGCAGCAGCCGCAGGTAGGTCTGGTCCTGCAGGAGCACGACGATCTGCGCCGCCGACGTGCGTGCCGCTGGCGTGGCGGCACCGATGGTCCGGGCAAACTGACCATAGAGCTTGAGCAGCGGCGGATGGGAAAACCACCGGTTGCCGAAATCCAGCCACCATTCCCCGCCGCCTTTGGTCAAGGCATAGGCAAAGGTGCGCTTCATGATCTCCTCGGTCGCGCCCAGGGTCGGGATACGCCAGCGGATGCCCTCTCGGGAATATACCGTGCGCGAATCGTCCTCGATCCAGAACAGCTTGCCGTTGGCCCGCACCGAGGCGGGCGCAAGCTGAGGCAAGGTGGTGCCGCCCGCATCCCGCTGGTCGTAGTTCAGGGGACAGGCCAGGATATCCACCAGAGGCGAAGAGAGGAGATGGGCGAGATCGCTGTGCCCCTTGTTGTGGATCGACCCCGTGGTGGGCACGTGGTAGCCGTAATAGACCCCGACCACTCGCTTCTGCTCGCTGGCCGACTTCAGGGCCTTGGCCGCAAGCAGGATCATCTCGCTGATGGCCCGGTTGTGGAACCGCTTGTAGTCGAGCAAGGCATGGTCCCGACTAGGGTCGAGGAAGATCCGGTTGGTGCGTGGCCGAGTCGGCGACGGGGGTGGATTGCCCGAAAGCTCCGGCCAAACGGCACGATGGGCGCGAACGGCGGGCAGGGGGATCACGGCGGTGTCCAACGTGACCTCGGTATCGCCCCAGGCCTTGCGGAGCGCCGCGTCGGTCGCGTACTCCCTTCGTAACCAGACGCGGAACTCGCGCTGCTGGGCAGGAGAGTAGTCGTGGAACGTGGTCCGGTTGAAGCTGTAGACGTACTCCCCGCCATCCGCAGCCATGATCTGGAAGCCGATCAGCCGCCCGGCCCACTCCTCCCGGTCGATGCGCCGAACCAGTTCGCCCAGCACCCGTTGAAGGTCCGCACGCCAGACGGAGGAGGCGAAATTGGCCCAGCGATGGGGCGCCCGATCGCTGCCATCCAGATTCTTGCCCTGGACCTTCTCGCCGGGATGGGCCTTCCCCCAGAACGGCGGCGGGGCCAGGCGCAACCGGATGATCACATGCGCCTCGGGATCCCCCTTCAGGGCGGACCGCATGCGACTGGCAAACATCCCCAGGTCGAACTGCTCTGGGCCGCGCCAGAACTCCGACAGGTGGAATCCCACCTGGAATAGGTGGATGCCATTCTGCGCAGCCTTGGCCAGCAGGTCGTAGTCCGAGCCAGCCCGTGCATCCCAAGCGGGCAGCGCCGGATCGTCGAAGCTCTCCGTCATGAATGCGGTACCGTCGGGACGAGTGACCTGGATGCTGCGGCAACGCCCCTCCCCCCGGTAGATGCCGATCCGCAGACGGCCAGGCTTGGAGTCAGCCGGGCTCTCCTTGGTGGCCAGGAGCTTGCCGTCCACGAAGGCCTTGACCTGCCGCCCACGCACTTCCAGCCGCAGCCGGTAGAACCTGCCAAGCTCCCAGGCAAGCGGCCGGTCCCAACGGATGAGCCCCTTGCCTCCCGCGCCCCGGTCCCAGAACTTCAGGCGATTGCCGTCCGGGTAGTAGGCCAGGTTGCAGGTGAACTCCCCGCCGCCGCGTTTGAAGGCGAAACCGAAGCTGGCGTCGGTGCCCACTTGGCTGTCGAAGGCCACCTCGGCCTCAATGTCGCAATCTGCAGGCAAGCTCTGCAAGGTCGCGATACCGGTGCCGGAGAAGAGCGAGTTGGAGCCCAATTGCAGCGAGCCATCCCGCACGGCTGCATGGGCATTGGGATTGGCGGTGACGCAAAGCAAGGGGGGCACGGGTTCGCCGTCGAAGCACAGCGCGGGCAAACCACCCACGCGACGGACCTCGGCATCCACGGCAAGAAGCTGGCACGCGGCCAACGAGGAGAACAGCAGGAGGCCAGGACGCATCATGGGATTCCTCTTGAGCTGGGGGAGCAGGGCCAGCCGCCAAGGGCTACCCACTGGCAATCGCCTGGTCGCCACTATAGCCGGTGGCCAGTTGCCCTGCACGACTCCGCTTCCGGCGTATGTTGCCGGCCGATTCTGTCGCTGCCAAGATGGCCGAAACTGCGGAAAATTCGGGCCAGGCATCGGGCCCGCCGGGCACCCCGGGGAAATTCCAGCGGCCTTCCCCACTGGCCCGAGAGTTGCGTGTGAGGAGCGCTGCAACCATCTGCGGGCACGCCACCTGCAGTCGATTTACCAACAGCACTGGGAGCCCATCTGCGCCGTTAGAGCCCCGAGAATCCCGCCCGGCCGCTGGATTCTGTACGCGTGACTAATATGGTATGATGCCTTTCTTTGGGCTAATTACGCCAAATTGGCAGTTTCTCCTCAAGCAAACAAGGACGCCCCGTTTATGGAGTCAATGCTGTTATATTCAGCGCTCGCCCTCGGAATCGCCTCTCTGGTTTTCGCGCTGATGAAGAAGGCCTGGATCGAGAAGCAGGATCCTGGAGACGACAAACTGCAAGAGATCGGCAAGGCAATTCGCGAGGGTGCCATGGCGTTCATGGTCCGCGAGTACAGGATCATGGTCGTGGTCGTGGCTGCGGTCACCATCCTTCTTGTGACCTTCAAGTCCGGAGACCTCCGCTGGATTGCGGTCTCCTTTGTGCTTGGCGCGTTCCTCTCCGGCTTGGCTGGCCTGATTGGCATGAAGGCAGCCACTTCCGCCAACACGCGCACGGCCCATGCCGCGCGGTCGGGTCTGGTCAAGGCCCTGGGCGTTGCCTTCACGGGCGGCAGCGTCATGGGGCTCTCGGTGGTTGGCCTGGCGATCATCGGCTTGGCGGGCCTGACCCTGGCCTACATCAAGCTCCTCGGGGTCACTGACGCCACCCCCGGGGCGATGGTGCACCTCATGGAGATCGTCTCTGGCTACTCGCTGGGGGCCAGCTCGGTGGCGCTCTTCGCCCGGGTGGGCGGAGGGATTTTCACCAAGGCGGCCGACGTCGGTGCCGACCTGGCCGGCAAGGTGATCCAGGGCCTCCCCGAGGATGATCCCCGCAACCCCGCAACCATCGCCGACAACGTGGGCGACAACGTGGGCGATGTCGCGGGACTTGGCTCGGATCTCTGCGAATCCTACATCGCTTCCATCATCGGCGCCATGGTGTTGGGCGCGGAGATGCTGCGGAGCATGACCTTCGTGGTGCTCCCGATCGGAGTGGCCGCAGTTGGCATCCTGGCCTCCATTCTCGGCACCTTCCTGGTGCGCACCAAGGAGGGCGGCAACCCCCATCGCGCGCTCAACACGGGAACCATCGGGGCCAGCCTCATGATGATGGTCGGCGTCTTCTTCCTGATTCAACTGGTGGTGCCAGAGACGGGCTTTGTCGTGCCCCAGAGGGCCGAGCAGGCGGCCCAACAGACGGGTGCCATGCAGCAGGCGCTTCCCGCCGTGAAGGAAGAGGAGCTTAGCCAGAAGGACATGGCGGCCGTCATGGCTCAGGCCGCAACCGAGGAGACGCTGGGCAAAGGGACGGGCGAGCCCTACAGCCGCATGGGTATCTTCCTGGCCATCTGTGCAGGCTTGATCGGGGGCGTCCTGATTGGCCTGGTGACCGAACACTACACGGCGGATGAGACAAAGGCCGTCATCGAGGTGGCTCGCCAGTCCCAGACCGGGGCCGCCACCAATATCATCTCCGGCATCCAGGTCGGCATGCTGGCCACCGGTTGGCCCGTGGTTATCCTGGTGGTTGCCATCCTCACCGCCTTCCATTGCGCTGGGCTTTACGGCATCGCCATCGCGGCCGTGGGAATGCTCGGCACGACCGGCATTCAGCTCGCAGTCGATGCCTATGGCCCCATCGCCGACAACGCCGGCGGCCTGGCGGAGATGGCGCAGATGCCCGCCGAGGTCCGCGAACTGACCGACAAGTTGGA
This sequence comes from Victivallales bacterium, assembly GCA_018648945.1. The sequence goes on along the minus strand of JABGQJ010000181.1, from coordinate 7,262 downwards.
TGCGGTGGGCAACACGACTGCGGCCATCGGCAAGGGCTTTGCCATCGGCTCCGCCGCATTGACGGCGCTGGCCCTGTTCGTGGCCTTCAAGGAGGCCGCCGGTATCGACGTCATCGACGTGACCAAGGCCAAGGTGATCTGTGGCGTCCTCTTCGGTGCCATGCTGCCCTACGTGTTCAGCTCGTTCATCATGGGGGCTGTGGGGCGCGCTGCCTTTGAGATGATCGAGGAGGTGAAGCGTCAGTTCCGCGAGATCAAGGGCATCATGAGCGGCGAGACCAAGCCCGACTATGTGGCCTGCGTGGATATCGCCACCAAATCCGCCATCCGCGAGATGGTCCTGCCCAGCGTATCAGCCGTGGCCCTGCCCGTGCTGGTCGGCTTCCTCGGCGGTGCCGAAATGCTCGGCGGCGTTCTGGTGGGGGTGACCGCATCGGGCGTGATGCTGGCTCTCTTCATGGCCAACGCAGGCGGAGTCTGGGATAACGCCAAGAAGCATATCGAGGGTGGTCACTTTGGTGGCAAGGGCTCCGAGTCCCACAAGGCGGCCGTCATCGGCGATACCGTAGGCGACCCCTTCAAGGACACGGCGGGTCCGGCCATGGACATCATCATCAAGCTGATGAGTGTGGTGTCTCTGATCATCGCCAAGATGTCCTTCGTCCAGAATCCGTTCTTCTAGATCCGCACCCGAACGACGACCCGCGACCCGGTGCCCGTCCTGCTGGACAGGAGCACCGGGCCGTTCTACGTTAGGCGTAGCGGAAAGACGCGTGCGCTCCCCATGATGAAACACCCAGACGTCGCTTCCGCAGCCTGGCAGAAAAGGGATACACCATGGCCCTCAACCATTATCTTACGCTCTTCCCAATGGAGGCGTTGATCGCCTCGCAGCATGGTCCCGAGCAATTCGGGATGTACATGGCGACGGGAAGCCGCTCAGGCTCGGCCGAACGGCTGATCTTCATCGAGGTCGATCCCTCCTTCGAGGGATTCGACTGGGACTACGCCAAAGAGGAGTGCGTGCCGCATCCCGATGGTCGCTTGAAGAACTCGGTGTACCTCGCGATCTACCGGGTGCTGGAACGCATCCCCGTGGCTGCCCTGGGGGACCTTTACCTAACCACCCGCGACGGCCGGACGCTCGCGTTGCCCAAGCAAACCTACGACGAGAGCGTTGCCGGACCCGCCTACCATGTGTACCAGGAGTTGTGCCCGGTCAACCCCCTGGTGGTCAGCAAACTCGCCCCCAAGGCCTTCGGCCGCTACATCACCGGTCCCGACACCAAGCTGCAACTGCCCAAGATCGCCTTTGCCGACCTGAAGGTGATCGACTTCGACAATCGCGAGGACACGGGCAATATCGGTGCCCTCTACGACCGCAACATCGACCACCTGAAGCGGTGCGTGGAGTCGGTCACCTGTGCCAGCCCAAAGGCGACCAAGACCCTGGAGCGCTCCCATATCGAGTCCTTCAGCTTCAACATCATCAAGAGCGGGATCTACATCAGCGATGGTCGGGACACGGTGACCTATACCATGCCCTCGCTGAGCGAGTTGCGGTCCGCCAACTATGACTGGGCACGTTCCGCTCGGATCATCTAGACGGAACGAAGCCATGCCTGAGTTCGCCGCCCGCGCCGCCCGAATGACGGCGGAGATCCGTGCTCGCCTTGGCCTGGAGAGGACGCCGCGCATCCTGGTGCAGGTTGGCCACGTGTTCCCGCGGGAAGCGGTGCCCGTGGTCGAGTCCATCCCGCTGACCGACCTCGATGGGCAGCCTGACCGCCCCTTTCTGGGGTCGCCACCCACCATCGGGGTGCTCGCGGCCGAGGGTGAGCCGGTGCTGGTTCTGCGTGGGCACCGTTACCTCTTCGAAGGCGGCGGCTTGGCGCCAGTGCAGGCCCCCGTGGCCGCCGCGATCGGCTGCGGGGTGCGCGATGTGATTCTGGTCGAGCCCTGTCTTTCGCTGCGCGACGACCTCCGCGTCGGTGCCTGGATGGCGGTCACCGACTACGTGAACAACATGGGCTGTTCCCCCCTCGCGGGTTGCCTGGACGCTACCGCCTGCCCATTCCAGGACATGGCGGATGCGTTCAGCCAGGAACTGAATGCGGAGTTGATCAACGCCGTGGCCGAGACCTGCATTGCGCCTCGGCTCGGGGTCTACCAGGCGGATACTGGCCCGCAGTACCCCACCCCGGCCGAAGCCGATATTGCGCGCCGGAACGGTGCCGATGCGGTCGGAAACGGGGTCGTTCCCGAGGCAGTGCTAGCCGCGAACCTGGGGTGCCGGGTGACGGCACTTCTGATGGTCGCGGGACATGCCGCCACCTACCGAGGGAAGCGGCACCGGCACAGCGACACCCTCGACGCCGCCGAGTTTTGCGGTCCACCCATGCTCCGGGCACTGGTCGCCGCCATCGGCGGGCAAGACCACGCACCCGCCAGCGGGTCAGAAGACGCCTGACTACCGACTTGGCACGCCTGGACCATGCGAGCGGTTCAGTGCTAGAGCTTGCCGAGGCGCTTGAGCACGCCTAGGACATCCTCGCCTGTGCCCCGCTGCTTGGCAGCGCGGGCGGCGTGGTCTTCGAGGCTCACTTCCAGCTTCGGCAACTCGATATGCTGCTCCAGGGACTTGCGGACCTTGGCCTGGGTGTGATGGTCGGAGATCTGGTTGAAATCGTCCAGCAGTTCGGCCGGTTTGCGCGAGTAGAGCAAGGAGACGGTGACGAAGGGCGTGTCCCGTTCCGCGTTCTCGACCACGCTGTACACGGGCGAGACGTCGCTCTTGGCGAAGTGTTCGAGGATATCGTAGAAGGCGGTGGGATCGCCACCTTGGGGGACTTCCAGGAGGAACAGGGCCTCGATCGGGGTCTCGGGCGCCAGAAGAAGGGGATTGGCGTTCTCGGCCAGCTGCTCGGCAAAGGGCCGCGAGGGGTCATAGTCGAAGTATGTGAAGTGGTTGAAGAAGGGACGGCTGACGAAGTGGTCGAAGTCCTCGTGGTCAATATGCCCGTCCAGCAAAGGCATGGAATCGTTCTTGTCGGGCACGGCCAGGAACACAGCCAGGGAATCGGCGATCATGCGGTTGAAGCGGTCCTCGCGCAGGCGGGACTGGAACTTCAGACGGTTGGAGAAGAGATAGATGTTCCCGGTGCAGCCGCTGTCGATGGCTCGGGAAACCGGGCCGCCGAGGATGTTGATCGTGTTGCGGGTGAACTCGGCCGGCTCAAGCTTGGCAAAGGGGAGCACGAGAGCGAACTGGGTCTTCTCCGGCGGGGCCAAATCCTCGTCCAGGTTGGTCAGTTCCTCGATCAGGGCCGAGGTCAGACCATTGCCGGTACCGCCGCCCGTGGAGGTGAAAAGCAAGTCGCCCTGCGCCATCTGGAGCAGTTCGCGCCGCAGGGACTGGAACGCATCGCGCCCGATCTCCGGGTTCTTGCGCGAGCCGCGGAACTGGCCGCCGGCGTGGTGAAGGGAAGCGAGAATGCGCCGCCCGGCATCGGCAACCTTGCCCAGTTCGGTTTCCGACACATTGATGATGATCGCGTCCGGGTCGAGGGCCGTCGCGATCTTGCTGCCCGCTCCGCCGATGCCGATGGTCATGATGCGATTCCCTTCAGATGAAGCGAGGGTTTGGGCGAGAATGCCTGGTCCAGGACAAGTTGCCTGAGGGCCTTGGCGCCATGTGTGGTGATGTAGATGTTCTTCCGGTTGCCTTCGTCACGCACCTCCACGAAACGCAGCGCGTCCAACGCGGCGACGGTCGCCATGGCCGTCTGTTTGGTGCGGGTGATGCCGGAGAACTTCAGATCGTCGAAGCAGTTGGTGATGTTGTAGCGCCGCGCCACGCCCTCGCTCTGGGTAGCCCAGTACAGCACAAGGAAGTGTTCCTCGGCGAGGTGGCTGACCTGCTCTTCGAACAACGAGTTCATGGCTCTCCTGGCGGACCGACAAAATGCAAAGCAAGACTGGGTCCGTACTGTACTACAGTGCCAGGGGCTGTCAACGAAACGCGTTGTCGTGTTCCTCGCCATCCGCAGGAACCCCTGCCATGTTCGCCAGGCTCAGGCAGGGGATCCCGTGGGAATCGATCAGGCTAGAAAAGGTCGGGGAACTTGACCCACTTCTCGTCGGACTTGGAGCTAGCCACGCAGGTCTCGATGAAGGCCATGCCGATGACCCCATCCTCGATGGTCGGGTAGCCGTAGTCTTCCTCGGCAGGCTTGCCATCGATGACATCCGCCATCGCCTTGGCCGCTGCCACGTAGACGTTGGCGAAGGCCTCGATAAAGCCCTCGGGATGGGCGAAGGGGGTGCGGGAGTATTCCTGAGCGACCTCGGTCAGATAGACATTTCCGCGCCGGAGAACCTGCACGGGCTTGTCCACTTGCTTGATGATCAGCTCGTTCGGGTCTTCCTGGTGCCATTCCAGGCTGCAGATCGTGCCGTAGATGCGCACCGTCAGGTTGTTCTCGTCACCGTTGGAGACCTGGCTGGCATAGATGATGCCGCGGGCGCCGCCCTTGTAGCGGATCAGGCACATGCCGTCGTCGTCCAGCTTCCGGTCCGGGATATAGGCGAAAAGGTCCGCGCACATCTCGTCGATCTCGAGCCCCGTGATGTAGCGCACGAGGTTTTCCGAGTGGGTCCCGATGTCAGCCATGCAGTTGGAGACGCCCGCCACGCTGGGATCCATGCGCCAGTTGGAGATGGCCCCGTCGGCTTGGTCGTACATGGCGGTGATGGCGTAGCCCTGGGGGAATTCCACCACAACCTTCATGATCTCGCCCAGTTTGCCCTGCCGGAACCACTCGCGGGCCTCCTTGACCATCGGGTAGCCGGTGTAATTGTGGGTGAGGACAAAGATCTTGCCGGTCTTGCGGACGATCTCGCGCAGCGCGAGGGCCTGCTCCAGACTGAAAGCCACCGGCTTGTCGCAGATCACATGAAAACCGCCTTCGAGCAGCGCGGTGGCAATCTTCGCGTGCGTGTCGTTGCGGGTGACGACCGAGACGAAGTCCACCCGCTCGCCTTCGGGCAGCGCGGCTTCCTTCTCGATCAGCTCCTGATACGTGCCGTAGACCCGGCTGGGATCAAGGAAGAGATCCGCGCCGGAGAGTTTGGACTTCTCGGGGTCGGCAGAAAAACAGCCGGCCACCAACTCGATCTTGCCATCCAGGGCGGCCGCCATTCGGTGGACGCCGCCGATGAAGGCTCCACGACCACCGCCGACCATGCCCATGCGTAGTTTCCGGTCCATGATACCCTCTCGATGTTTGGGTTCCGTGTGGTGCGGGGAACGGAGTTCCACCGCAGGAATGGTGAAGTGTCTTCTCGCGAAGGACGAACGGACATACTCTGCCTGCTCGCGCCCTCGTCGTCAACACCCGGCAGGTATGCTTCCGCCAGGACAGCGGTAGAGTAACGGCTCGGACCGCGAAACGCCAGTCCCTGCGCACGCTGGGTTCCAGTTGCCCCCGTGCCCACCTCTGGGCCGCGTGATATGCCCGGCTCATCCGCCAAAGCTCACACTGCCGATCTGGGGGCGCAACCGCGTCGCGGCGAACGCCAACCAAGGAAACGACCCATGAGACGTACTCTCGCCCTGCGCGTTGTCCTTTGCGTGGTCACCGTGGCCCTGGGGGCCAGTTCAGCCGACCTACGGGAGGGACGCCAGATTGCCGGGTTCAACTACCGGACCAACGCCGCCCTGAACCGCTCGCGCGGGAGGGTTCTCAGTGGTGCCGCGCAGTACACGGCGGAACGCGAGACAGTCACAGTGAAAGAAGGCGTCGCCGCCCTCAAGCTCCGCCTCCTCCCCGACGCCGCCCACTCGTGGGGCTATGCGGAAGTCCTCTTGGACTGGCCCAAGAACCTCACGCAGAGCACAAGTCTCTCCTGCTGGGTCCACGGCGACGGAGCGGGGCACAACCTCGGGCTGCAGCTCATCGACAGGGACGGCGAGCGGTGGAAGGCAAAACGGGCGCCCATCGACTTCACCGGCTGGCAGCGCGTCTCCGTCTCGCTCCGTGGTCTCACTCGCGATCCCTTCGATGGCGCCAGGACCGGGGATGGGCTTCCCAATCTCGTCCAGACCGCCGGGATCGCGTTCACCATCGAGGCCACGAGTGGCAAGCCGACCACTCTCATCATCGACGATATCTGGGCGGTTCCGTCGGCAGAAACGTCATCGAGAAAACCCTATACTGGAGGCAAAGACGTGTTAGAGAAGAGCCAACTGGCGTACCTGGACCGCTTGATGCGCGACACCTTCGCATTCATCGATCACGCCTGCGACCCGGACACGGGAATCCCCACCGATTTCCAGTACAACGGCGGCAACACGAACAGCACGCCCGTCGGTCTCTACATCGCCAGCCTGGCTGTCGCGAACCGCCTGGGCCTACTGTCGGACAAAGCCGCCACCCAGCGCTTCGAGAAGGTCTTTGGTTCGATGGAACGTGTCCATCAGAAGCATGGTTTCTTTCCCAACTTCTTCCCCGCCGACCTGAGCTCCATCCCAACCGATGGCGTGATGATCATCTCGGACTACAACATCTATCCGGCCGGGCTCATTGTCGCCCGCCAGGTCTGGCCGCAGTACGCCGAACGCATCGGGGCGTATCTGGATTCCATCGAATGGGATCGGCTCTACGACAAAGCTACCGATAGAGTCGTTGCGGGCTACGACCTGGCGGCCGAGAGGGCCGCCTTCACGGGCCTCTGGCTGGCGAGCGATGCCCGCTGTGCCGTCACGATGATGGTCGGCGCCGGAGCCGTCCCTCCGACGGTCTGGGACGGCATGATTCGCGGCCCGATGGAGTCCAACCAGGGGACTGTCCTGCAACCCGGATTCGGCTTCGGCGGCACCTACATCGCCGGGATCACGGGCCTCTTCCTGCCCGAGCACGATACGGAGGCGGTGGGAACAACCGTCGGCAACCTGGGCTGGTTCCAGTACCAGTTCTCTCTCCGCCGCGGCTTCCCTCTCTGGGGCTGGTCGAACTGCTACATCGTCGGGCGCGACTACACGGCCGGCGGCAGTATCCCGGAGTGGAACGTCAGCCCCCACTCCCTTGCCATGCTCCTCCAGTATTACCCGCGCCACGTGACCGCCGCGTTGCAGAAGATGGAGAGGCTCGGCGGTTCCGTTCCGCCCGCTGGCTATGAGGGCAAGGCATGGGGTTTGCGCGGTTGCTATGACATGGAAAGGAACATCTGGGGCGGTAAGTACCTGCAACTCGAGCAAGGCA
>JABGQJ010001808.1 GCA_018648945.1 Victivallales bacterium | reverse complement strand
GTGCGTGCAGTAGGTCACGCCGGCGACTCCGGTCTGCCACTTCCGTCGCCAGGGCGTATCCTCATTCATCTTCTTCAGTTCATGGATGTATTCGCCCTCGGCGTAGTACGGCGTGCCGAACAGGCCCTGACGGACAAGCTCGCGGACGAGGACATTGGGTCTCATGTAGGTGTAGTTTTCGGCCATCATGTAGACGGCCTTCGATGCTTCTGCTGCCGCGACCAATGCCCGGCACTCGTCGAGCGACACCGCGGCCGTTACTTCGCACAACACGTGGATGTCCCGCTCCAACGCGGCAATTGACTGCGCTGCGTGGAACTGCATCGGTGTGCCGATGATGACTGCATCGATGCGGGACTTGTCGAGCATCTCCTCGTAATCGGCGTACTGCTCATCCGCGCCAAGGGCCTCCGCCGCAGAGGGCAGCTGCTCGACGTTGATGTCACAGACAGCCCGGATGTTCAGCCCCACCGCCTCGCAGCCTGCCCGGAAACTCCCGC
>JABGQJ010001807.1 GCA_018648945.1 Victivallales bacterium | reverse complement strand
CGCCGCGCCATCGACGACGGTCTGCGCACCCCCCTCGGCGGATTGCCTCAGGTCGGCAACTACAGCGATTTCACCGGCACCGGCAAGGACACCTGGTCCACGCCCGAAGCCATCGATGCCTATCGAGAGTACCGCCAGAAGGCCGGCAAGCTCCCCCAGCCGGCACCCCAGCGCTATCTCTCGAAGGGGTACCCCTACAGCGGCTACTACGCCATGCGCGGCGGCTGGGAGATCACCGATTCCTACCTGTTCTTCATGGCTGGGCGGCCCCAGAGCGGACACTACATGCACGACAGCAATTCCGTCCAGATCACCGCCCACGGTCGCCACTTCGTCGTCTGCGACGGTGCCCCCACCTATGGCTTCCGCCACACACCTGAAGCCGAGTATGCAGCGGATGCGGTGGACGAACACTGCGGGTGGAAGGCCAATACCGTACTCGTGGACGGTAAGTGCCAGGCCCGCGACACAAAGCGCTACAGCCGTGCCCCACAGACGCC
>JABGQJ010001806.1 GCA_018648945.1 Victivallales bacterium | reverse complement strand
CAAAGCTCTGGTAGAGCGCGGGTTCAGCAATCTCTGCGGAGAGTTGTCCATCAAATCGTTTGCTGATAAATCCGGCACAGCGGCTGGCGATATTTACCACCTTGCCAACCAAATCGGAGTTTACACGGGCGCGGAAGTCATCCAAGTTGAGGTCGAGATCCTCAATGCCGTGGCCCAGTTTTGCGGCAAAGTAGTAGCGCAACGCCTCAGGGTTGAGGTGGTTGAGCCAGCTACGCGCCTTGATAAAGGTGCCACGAGACTTCGACATCTTCTGCCCGTTAACGGTGAGGAAGCCGTGGGCGTTAATCGCCGTTGGGGTGCGATAGCCTGCACCATGCAACATTGCAGGCCAGAACAGGGCGTGGAAGTAGATGATGTCTTTGCCGATAAAGTGGTACAGCTCAGCATCGGACTCCTTTGACCAGAATGCATCAAAATCGACATCATTTTTGCTACAAAAATTCTTGAAGCTGGCCATATAACCAACCGGTGCATCGAGC
>JABGQJ010001805.1 GCA_018648945.1 Victivallales bacterium | reverse complement strand
CCTGCGTAACGGGAGAGCAGCTGGCGCCGGGCAAGAGAAAGGGTCAACTGCGTGAAGTTGTTACCTGCCCCCAGGCGACTTGCGTAGTCCGAATCCTTGGGCATGCCACCGGCGAATCTGCCGAGGCCCTGCGTGACATTGACGATGGCCGAAGTTTCCCCGCACCCCTGCGATGCGGACGCGCGGAGAGTCGCGTAGGCCGTGCGAATGCGGTCAGAGCTGGTCGTTGCCCCCAGGATCTCATAGGAGGAATCCGCTGAGTGCAGTCCCATCTCACCCGAGACCCGGAGGTCGGGCCGCTTGATGAACGGATGCGTGACGAAAAGGCCGCCACTGACGCTGTCCCCTTCAAGCCCGAGATCGGCAAACTCCTGGCTGACCTCGTAAGCACCCGCGGCGAACCGCAGGCCCACTTGGGTACCCCGGTAATTCACCGGCAGGCGGTAACTGACGGCCCCATTGGCGAGCTCATCCGGTTCCTCGCCAAACGAGCCCAGCAC
>JABGQJ010001804.1 GCA_018648945.1 Victivallales bacterium | reverse complement strand
TCCAAGGTGCGCCGGCCGATCTACGAGCAGTATCCGGAGTGGGCGTATGTGAGTTCAAAGGGGGAGGTGGTCGACTAAAATGGAGATGTGGCGGTCTGCATCAACGGGGAATACCAGCAGAAGTACGCCCTGGAGATCATCCGCGAGTTGCTCGAAAGCCACGATTTCGACGGCATTTTTTTCAATATGGGCGGTTTCCAGACGCGCGACTACAGCGGCAACTACTACGGTTCGTGCCACTGTGCCGGCTGCCAGCGGCGGTTCGGGGAGATGTTCGGGCTGGAATTGCCGACGACGGAGAGGATGGAGGATCCGGTTTTCCGGAAGTATTCGCTGTTCAAGGATCGGTGTTTGGAGGAGCACCACGAGAAAGTAGAGAGCTTCATCCGCGAGCTGAGACCCGACATTTGCATCGCCAATCATCGGGAGTCGCGACGGGGTTTTATTCGCCAGGAATCGAACACGGCGATCGAGCGGCCGTTGCCCCACTGGCAGTACAGC
>JABGQJ010001803.1 GCA_018648945.1 Victivallales bacterium | reverse complement strand
CCTGGAGGTCTTCACGACCGAAGTGGGCACCCAGCTGTATATCGGCAACTTCCTGGACGACACGCTCACCGGCAAGAGTGGCGCCACCTACCCGAAGCATGGCGGCTTCTGCCTCGAGCCGCAGACCTGTCCGGACGCCCCCAACCAACCCAACTTCCCCGACTGCATCCTTCGCCCCGACGGGGAATACAGCCACACCATCATCTACCGCTTCGGCGCGGAGTAGGGGAGAGGAATACTGGAATGATGGAATGATGGAATGATGGAATGGTGGGACGGCAGGCTGCCCATCCGTCCGATCCCGACTGATCCCGACTGATTCGTCCGATTCCCGTTCCTCCCCCCAATTCCCATTCCTCCCTCCCGCTCTCCCCCAACCATTCCACCGTTCCACCATTCCAATCCCCTCCTGACTCGCTATAGTGGGCTTCTTCCTGAACAGAACCCACTGACCTGTTGGAGACCGACCCTGTGGCCGAACGCGGAATCCGCATCATCGAA
>JABGQJ010001802.1 GCA_018648945.1 Victivallales bacterium | reverse complement strand
CGGCCGGGCCGCTCGACAGTGGGCTCCATACACCGAGGCTACCGGTGGCACCCAAAACGCCGGAAGCCGGGCCCTGCGGCCCGGCTCCAGGTCAAACTGTCCCGAGGGACCGTTACATCATTCCGCCCATGCCACCCATGCCGCCCATGGGGTCCATGCCACCACCGGCCGGCATCGCTGCCGGAGGTTCGGGCTTGTCGGCAACGACCGCCTCTGTGGTCAGGAGCAGAGCAGCGATGGACGCCGCGTTCTGCAGTGCCGCACGGGTCACCTTGGCCGGATCAAGGATGCCTGCGGCAACCAGATCCTCGAGCTCGCCGGTCAGGGCATTGAGTCCGGTCGTACCCGATGCCTGCTCGACCTCGCGGACCATGATGGATCCCTCGAGGCCGGCGTTGTCGGCGATCAGCCGTGCCGGAGCCACAAGAGCCGTGTGCAGGATGCGGGCGCCGGTCTCCTCATCTCCTGACAGGTCCTCAATCACCTCGGCAACAGCACCGC
>JABGQJ010001801.1 GCA_018648945.1 Victivallales bacterium | reverse complement strand
CGTCTTCAACCTGCGGCTGGGGAACAACCGGCAGTTCGTGCTGAATGCGGTGCCGGCGCTGCTGGCGCAGACCAACCGACTGGTAGTTGTGAACATGCTGCACATCCGCACCCAGGTGAAGTACCCTCACTGCTGCTACTTCGATCCGGACGATATTGCCGCGCAGCTTGCCGATTTTGCCGCCGGAATCGAGATCATGGACAACTACCTTGTGAATGACTTCACCCTGATCCTGCGTTCTCGGGGAAGTGGGGAATGATGGAGTGAAGGAATACTGGAATACTGGAATGGTGGAACGATGGAACGACGAGGGATGCCCGTCTTTCCATGGAGTGTTCCTCTCTTGGAGACCTGCCATGCGTTTTCTGCTCTGCCTTCCCTGTTTGGTGGCCATGACCGTGACTGCGACCGAAGTGTCGGATGATTTTTCCCCTGGTTTGGGACAGTGGGAGCCGTTGCTGGCGAATCACTGGGAGCTCCGCGAGGACGGCGAGAACGCTCG
>JABGQJ010001800.1 GCA_018648945.1 Victivallales bacterium | reverse complement strand
CCAGGCGATAGGAGCGTCGCTACCGAAGAGGATGCGTTCCCGCGGGTAGTTTCGGAAGGTGTATTCGAGCACCCCCTCATGGTTCACCATGGCCACATCGACGTAGGCGTTGGGGAACTCCCGGATGCCGTCGAGCTGCCCGATTACATTTTGCAGGTAGTAGGCGCGCCCGATGTGCGCAAAGATGATCTGAACCTTCGGATAGCGCTGGCAGATGTCGACCATCTCCCTCTGGTTTTCGGGGTCCGCCAGGCGGTCGCTGCGCGGAATATGGAGCATCACGGCCAAACCGAGGTCGTTTGCCAACTCCATCTGAGGAGCAGGAAGCATGTCGGGGATCGATACGTCCTCAGCGGGCTTTCCCGTGACGTAGTTGCGGTAGGGCTTGTAGCCGATCAGACCGTGCGTGCGGATGCGTCTCTCCAAGTCCTCCGGGGAGTCCTCCGGGGCCACAAGGGTCATGCCGAAGTCTCGGACGTTGTCGGAGATATCTCCGGTATAG
>JABGQJ010000180.1 GCA_018648945.1 Victivallales bacterium | reverse complement strand
CGCCAGACCGTCTCGCCCACGGCCCGCCGAGATAGAGCCGCGCCGCCGCAACCGGAATCGTTGCTGACGACCAGGGAGAAGCGCGGGTCGTTGGCCCCGGCCCAGAGCGCGGTCTTGCCCAGGCGGGAGTGGCCCATCACGGCCACCCGCAAGCCGTCGATGGCGGTGTCCTTCTCCAAGTAGTCAAGCGCCCGGCTGAGACCCCAGGACCAGGCGGAGATGGAGCTGAGCGACTCGCGCGCGACACCCATCTTCAGGAACAGGGGATGAACGCCGTTCTTGAACTCGTCGTGGTAGTCGGGATCGATGTCGCCGTAGTAGACGGTTGCAAGGGCATAGCCACGCGCCAGGATGCGGTCCACCGCCCAGCGCGTTCCCCGCGTGCCGCGCGACTTCTCGCAAGCCCGGTTGCCGGTCACATGGCAGGCCTTGTCGTTCTTGATCCAGTGCTCATTCAGCAAGATGGCCGGGTCCGGGTGGATCGAGTGGTTGCCTCGGAAGTTCAGGCCGAGGAAGGCGGGCACGGGACCGGGCCTGTCGGCAGGAATGTACAGCAGCAAGTCGAAGTACGGCTCGGCGTCGGCGGCGGTGAGAAACACGCGCACCTGGCGGCGGCGGGCGCGGCCCGCCAAGGCTGGCGCATCGTCGAGCACCCGCCAATGCATCCCCTCCGGCCTGCCCGGCATGCGGCCATAGACGTGCTCGCGGAACAGCTCCAGGATCTCGGGGCGGCGTTTGGCCTCCCACGTGGCCGCGGCCTCTACTCGTGTGCCGTCTGCACACACGAGGGGGTCGGGCAGTGTGTAGTCGGGGATCTTGGCCTCGTCGTAGTTGGCAACAAAGGCGGTGGACATGGTGCAGCTCCAGATCGTGACAGCGGTTGCCAGAAGTCGGCGGGTGTTGGCACCCCGGGCGTACATCAGGCTACAGTTCCTTGCTCATCATGGTGAACCGTCGCCAGACTTGCGAGCCGACCCGGGCATAGAAGTCCGCAATGGTGGTCCAGTCGATGTGGCAGAACTCGGCGCCGGCTTTGCGCAGGCTGTCGCCCGCCGCTTCGCACATGGCGATGCCCAAGCCCTTGCCCCGCCAGCTCTCGGCGATGCCCACGGCACCGTAGCCGCCGAGCACGCCGTCGAACGCCGCGCGCCAGACCAGATTGGGACCGGCCGTGCGCGAATCCGGCGAGAAGGTCTGGATGGTGCCGATGATCTCCTCACCCACGCGCACCACCAGCACAGACTCCTCCTCGCCCTTGGCGGCAAGGCGCAGAATCCCGGACACCCAGCCGCTGAACTCCCGTTCCTCGAAAGCGAGAACGTCAGGCAGCATCTCGCGCCTACAGGAGACGACCTCGGCCCCCGCTGCGGTCAGACGGTCGCGGTAAGACACAGCCAACGGTTCCCGCAGGTCGATGACCAGATCAACGACCTCGCTCTGGGGCAGGAATCCGTGGGCGTCGAAGAAGGCTCGGGCTTGGGGCAGATCGTCCGGCAGTGCGGTCCACAGCCGGGAACTGCCCCGCCCCAGACAGAGCTTCTCGCAGCCTTCGCTTCGCAGTTGCCCTTCGCATTGGTTGAGGAGCTTCGCGCCCACGCCCTGCCGTTGGCGTGTCGGGGAGACCACCAGTGCCTGGAGATAGCCAGATTCACCCGAGCGTTCGGTCAGAGCGAAGCCTATGGCCTGTTCGCTCTCGACTGCAAGGAATGCGCCGGTCGGGCGCCCCATCAGGCAGGCCAGAGCGTGGGCCAGGAAGGTCTCCTGATCCAGTGGGTAGGTGTCGCCCAGGGCCTCGGTCCAGAGGGCAAATGCTGCCTCGCCGTCGCGTACAAGATCGAAGGGACGGATCTGCATCATGCCTGTTCCCATGCCTCGATGATCACCTGCGCGCCCTCCACCGCCTGCGCCACCACGTCGCCGCCACCGACCTCGATGGAGACCCAGCCGTCGTAGCCCACCTGCTTCAGCTTGGTCACGCATTCGCGCACCTGGCCCGCACCGTCGCCGATCATGCAGCCCTTGTAAGGCGTGCCATCGGGAGCGCTCAGGGAAGGCTTGCCATCCGGCTCGCGGAGCGCGAAGTCCTTGATGTGCACGTGCGAGGTGTAGGGATACAGGGCATCGAAAACCGCCATGGGCTGGTCGCCACCAAGCAGGAAATTGCCGTTGTCGAAGGTGAACCGCATCTGCTCCCGATTCACGCCCTTGACCACGGCCAAGCAGTGCCCGCCAGCGGCGGTGAAGAGAGGATAGACGCCGAAATCCTCGACCGTGACGGTCACGCCGCTGTCGCCGGCTTCGTCGATGACCCGGGCCAGCATCTGCGAGTAGACCTGCCGCCCCTCCGCCTGGCTCATCCCCGCAGAGGGCTTGGTGCCAGCCAGAAGCACAAACGGGCAGCCCAGCGTATCGCGAGCAAACTCGATGCCTTCCAAGGAGGTCTGTACTGCCTGGTCGCGATCCTCTTGGCTCTCGCCAATGAGATTGACGCCGATGTCGTAGCAGGTGTAGACCATGCCCGCCGCCCTCGCTGCCGCATCGAGCTCCGCCCACTTCGCCGGATCGCCCTGGACCCGGCTATGCATCGGCTCAAGACCAGTGATGCCAGCCCCCTTGAAGGCATCGACCAGCTCGGCACCCGTCCATTCGCCATTGACCAGACCACTGTGATACGGGAACAGCATGACCGATAGTTTCATCTCGGAATCCTCGTTGGGTTAGGGAGACTCCGCCTACCCTAACCGTTCCCCACCCCCCCGCCAAGCGGGGCCGGCCCCGAAACCCCGCCGAGGAGACGCATCTCCCCGAACCCCTCGATGCGGCTTTGCGGTACGGCCGGCTTTGCCGCCCCGTACCGCCAAGCGGATACCCTTGCCGGCGCTGGAAAGTGGCACGGGCGTCCCGCCTGTATTCCCCACACCTGGTGCCATGCCTCTTCCTGAGCAGCAGGCCCCCACTTGACCGATTCGTCCGATCCCGACCGATTCGTCCGATGGAACGCCATCTCCACCCGCCGGCTTCGCCTGGCACAACCCCATTCTGCATTCCGCCCAGCTTTGACTCTGGGGATAGGTAGCGTATGTTATGCGTCTCTTTGCCAATATTGTCTAGTACTCAGATAGCGAACGGAGACGCATCATGGCACATAAAAAAGGTCAGGGCGCGAGCCGGAACGGCCGCGATAGCAATCCCAAGTACCGTGGGGTCAAGGCCTATGGTGGCGAGACGGTGACTGCTGGCAGCATCATCGTGCGCCAGTGCGGCACCAAGTTCCACCCCGGCAAGGATGTGGGCCTCGGCAGAGATTTCACCCTGTTCGCCCTGAAAGACGGCGTGGTGAAGTTCGAAAAGACCGGTCGCCGCGTCAGCATCGTCCCGGCGTAGAGCCAGACCGCGACTGCAGAGCCGGTTCCGTTTCTCGGAGCCGGCTTTTTCTTTGCCTGGATTCTCGGGTCCGCCTCCCGTTGCGGACCGGGCTCGGGTGCGGTATCGTGAGCTCGACGGAACCGACGACGATATGTGCCAACCCCGAGACTGGATGCGAGCCATGACAGACCCAGCCCGAGACCTGCAGAACGGTGTCGTCCTTGCGGAACTTGGCGGACACGGCGACGGGCCGTATTGCGCAAAGCACGCGGCGAATGCGGCACTGGCGGTGATGGGGACGTACATCATCGACCCGGGGGACGAGGTCCCATACCCGGCGCACTTCGTCTTCAAGCCCGATCCGGCGGTGTACGTCCCATATCTACAAAAGCATGTGGCGGCGGGCCGCGCGAATGGGTTGCCGGTCTGCGTGAGCGCCATCAGTGTAGCGCTGGCGGACACGGTGGACTTCCTCGTGGCAGCAGAGGAGGCGGGCGCGGACTATGTCTCGCTCTGTGCCCATTCCCCGATGGAGATGTTCGTGAAGGAACGTCTGGGCGAGGAGCTGTGCCGACGGGAGAACGCAGCGCTACTCAACGAATGGATGTCCGCGATCCAGGCCGCCGTGACCGTGCCGGTGATCCTCAAGACCGTTCTGAACGATCTGGCGGATTCCTTGCATACAGTGGACACGATGGCGGCGATCGGGGTGCCCGTGGTCCACATCAACCTGCGCGATGCGCGAGCCGGTTCGCCAGGGCTTGCGGCAGTTGGACAACTCGCAGGCAAATGCGAGTGCCTGGTGGCTGGCAACCGAATCCAGACGGTGGCCGATGCCCGGCGGATCCTCGATGCAGGCGCGGATGCGGTGGCCATCGGCACGGCCGCGATGAAGGATGCCGCCCTGTGCGGCACCATCCAGCAGGCTCTGCGCTAGCGATCAGACGTGGGCCAAGGGGTGCAAGTGAAGCGGTAGCGGGAAAGCGCGGCGGATCATCTCGTGGTCGGCCATGGCCCCGAGATCCGGCGGGAAGGGACCGAAGAGAAGGAGCGCCAGATCATTGCGGGAGAGGGTGAGATCGGCTTCCCCGCCAGTGGTTTCCTCGACGGCGAGGCCATCCGGGGTACCGATGAGTTGGGCACATTCGCCGTCGTCGCAGGCGATGGTGAACGTGCCCTGCCATCCGGCCAAGCGAGAGGAGAGAACGGGCAGGTAGGCGCGGAGCAAGGGGGCCAGGCAGACCACGAGGCCCATGCCGGCAG
Organism: Victivallales bacterium; assembly: GCA_018648945.1. The sequence continues at coordinate 7,481 of JABGQJ010000180.1, read as the reverse complement.
GGACCACGGAGAAGGACCGAGCATAGCCGAGGAAAAGCTCTTCCAGTTCGCCGTTGTTGGTGCGCGGGGGGAGATTGACACCGGAATCGCCATTGGCAAGCACGAAGCGTAGGATGTGGTCGAAGGCCGGAGTGTCACCGGCGTACTCGGCAAGCTCCCGGCCACGGACGGAAGCGTAGGCAAAGCCGAACTCAGGATCGTCACAGAGCCAGACCACCTGGCCGGGGCGCTGGAGGACGGCAGCGAACAGCTCGGGAGAACGGGCGCAGTGGTAGGGCAGAGCGTGGTAGGCAGCGAACATGCGGGCCGTATCGGCTTCGTCGCCACGCCAGGTCCGGAGGTCGAGGACGGAGACGGGGGAAAAGTCGGCATGGCGCTTGATGCCGCGGCTGAGGGAGAGCCGACGTTGGGTGCCACAATGCTCCCAGCCGAAATGGCCGTAGCGGGTGCGGTCGCCACCCAGCAGGCAGATGGCAATGCCCAACTCGCGCATATCCGCGATGCAGCGCTTGAGCAGGGCGCTCATCACCCCTTGCCCCCGGTTGGCGGGGTAGCAGAAGACGTTGCCGAGCCCCATACTCGGCAGGTCTACCGTGCCCGCGATGCGCAGGTCGCGGGGTACCAACTGAATGCCGCCCGCCAACTCGTCATCGATGAAGGCCAGGCGCCATTCGTGCATGGCCCCCGGCGAAACGGAGTCGGGGTAGAGTCCCTCGAAGCGAAGGTGACCAGGGTTGCCGGCGCGGAAGCTGGTGACCACACGGTCCATGACTGCGGGGAAGTCGGCGGGGGTTCCAAGGCGAATCTGCATCATAGTCTCTCCTGAATCACAGATGGACGTTACATCGACTGAACCACATGGGCCGGACAGGGGCGGATCGTGAAGCTGTATTCGTAGGCCTGGTCTGCTGGTAGACGATATTGCTTGTGGACGGTGGCACCCCAGGCATTGTCGCCGCCGATCCCCATCTGGGCACAGTCGATGTTGACGGTGATGGCGTCCCGGCGCGGCAGTTCATGGTCATGGGCTGCCGTTTCCAGATCGTGGCGGGTGTAAGGCCAGGCGCCCACGGAGAAGGGCTCGCCCAGCGCCTCGATCTCGATGCCCGTTCCCGACGGCGCGAGGAACCGCACCCAGCGCACCTCCTCGCGATTCGCGTTCTCTTGAGGATGCACGTAGGAGTGAATCCATTCCTCGATGTTGGCGCGATGCCGTGCCACCGTGGCCCCGGTCTTCCGGTCCCGATAGCATTCGTGCGGGCCCAACCCAAACCACTCGATCTGGCTCAGTTCGGCTGGGAGCGCGAACTGGAGTCCCACCCGCGGCATGTCTGGGAGGTCATCCCCGATTGGCTGCAGGAGATAGCCGACGGTCAAGGCTCCGTCGTTGGCCATCCGGTAGCTGAGCTCCAGAGCGGTCTCACCAACTGGTACGGTCAGGTCCAGCTGCCGACAATCGTCTGTCCCGTAGACGCCGATGCAGTGGGTCCTGGTACCCGCATCTCGCCAGAGAGCCAGCCGTTCCGGCATCTTCCAGCCACGGTCATTGTCGGTTGGGGCGCGCCAGAAATCAGGCCGCATGGGCTCCTTCAGCACCTCTTCGCCATCGATGCTGTAGGAAACCAGCAACCCAGACTGCCGGTCGATCTCCGCACGGCAACCCGCCGCCGCCAAGACGATGCTGGCCTCGTTCTCCGTGATCTCTGCGCTCCGCAGAGCCGAGTAGGGGATGGGAGACGTGATTGGCAGGGCGAATTGATCCCAGGCCACCACATGCCCAGCGTCTGCCCAAGCCGTGCTATGGGGCAGCGCGAAGCGAACGGTTAGGAGGGTTTCGTCGCACACACTACGCAGAGCCAGAGGCAGGAGAATCTCCATGTTCTGCCCCGCAGGCAGGTCCACGCCAGCCACGGTATCCTGCTCAATCGTGCCATCCTCGTTGCTCAGTTCCCATTCGAGTGCCAGCGCGGCCAGATTCAGCGACATATGCCGGTTGTGTATTCGCAGCCTGCCCGCCACCAGATCCACCGCCTCGACCTTCACTGGGGCATGTACCTTCTTCACCTCCCAATAGTGGGGGTGGGGAGTGCGGTCCGCAGCGATGAGCCCATTGCAGCAGAACGGTCCGTCGTTGGGGAAATCGCCGTAGTCGCCGCCATAGGCGTAGAACGCGGTGCCGTCGGGGTCCTCCTTCCACAGGGCCTGATCGACCCAGTCCCAGATGCAGCCGCCGATCAGTATGGGGTGGGCATCGATGACATCCCAATAGTCCTGGAGATTGCCGACGCTGTTGTTCATGGCGTGGGCGTATTCGTTCATGAAGAAGGGCCGCCCCGAGGGATACGGGCCATGCTGTTCGGGGAAGCTCTGCTCACCACGCTCGCCTTTGCGCTTTGCCTTGCCCAGCACATGCTCGCGCAACCAGTCCACATGGGGGTAGGTCTGGCTGTCCACATCGCAGGGCAGATTCATATCCGCGTACTGGATCGGCAGCTTCGCCGGGTCCAGGCGGCGGCATTCCTCGGCCATGGCCACGAAGGCATCGCCAAACCCCGCTTCGTTGCCCAGAGACCACATGACGATGCACGCGTGGGAGCGGTCCCGCACGACCATTCGCCGCATGCGGTCCACGGAGGCATCCCGCCACTCTGGCATATCCCCTGGCAGCGCGCGCCGGTGGTAGCTGATCTCGTGCGACTCCATGTTCGCCTCGTCGATGACCAGCAGGCCACATTCGTCGCACAGTTCGTACCAGCGGGGGTCATTGGGGTAGTGGCTGGTGCGGACCAGATTCAGGTTCGCCTGTTTGATCAGGCGGACATCCTGCATCATCGTCGCCAGCGAGACGGTCCGGCCTGTGCGAGGGTGGAACTCGTGGCGATTCACGCCCTTGAGTTTGATCGAGCATCCATTCAGCCAGAACTGCTGGTCGCGGATCTCCACCCGCCGGAACCCGACGCGTCGGGACACTGCCTCGACCACCCGTTCCCCTTGGCATAGCTCAATGATCACCGTGTGGAGCGTCGGTGTTTCGTGCGACCAGGGCTGGACCTTCGGCACGACGACCTTCTCGCCGGCAAAGGGCAACTCCGCCCCCGAAGGCAGGTCGCTCAACACCACGGCAGGCACATTGGCAACACAATCCGGCAGCCGGACCCGCAGCGAGAGGCCATCGACGTGTCCTCCGGACAGGTTGCGCACCATGCCGTGAACTAGCAGGAGACCGTTCTCGCAGGCATCGTCCAGCCCGGCATCGACGGCCACATCCCACAGTTGCACCGGCGGTCGACAGTGCAGGAACACGTCCCGGTAGATGCCGCTCAGCCGCCAGAAATCCTGATCCTCCAGGTAGGAGCCGTCGCACCATCGGTAGACCGCGCACGCCAGCAGGTTCTCGCCCGCTTGCAGGAAGGGAGTCACATCGAATTCCGCCGGGCACATGGAGCCCTGGCTGTAGCCGACTCGCTGCCCGTTCACCCAGACATACATTGCCGACTGCACACCCGCAAAGTGCAGGTAGACGCGGCTCCCACTCCAGTCATCGGGGACCTGGAACGTGGTGCGATAGGAACCTACCGGGTTGCGCGCGCCATGGGCGGTGAACTCGGAGAGCGGCTCCCCCATCACCCGTGGCGGGTCCACCTTGAACGGGTGGCGCTGATTGGAGTAGATCGGCGTGCCATACCCCTGCAACTGCCAGTTGCTGGGGACGGGAATGCTCTCCCAGTCTGCGGCGTCAAAGCCGGGCTCCTGGAAATGCATGGGGCGCTGGCCTGGCTCCGGTGCCCAGGAGAACTGCCAGTCCCCATTCAGACAACGCACCCAAGGTGACCGCGCGAACTCCCGATAGGAAACATCCGCCGCGGTCGCGCCATCTGGCGCAAACCAGCCAGACGCCCGTGGGGGCTGCTTGTTGATGCCGAAGACGCGCGGGTTCTCCCAATCGTCGGGCTGGAACACGACCTCTGGCATGTCGATGCGATGGGGTGTCATTGGGTCCGTGGGGCTTCCCAGCTGTTGGGGTGCAGATTCTGCTCCCTTCACTTTGCCTGCCAGGCCGCGTAACGCAAATGCGTCCCCAGCCAGGTCCCTGGCATCGCGAAGCCGAGCACCACCCCTACGCGAAGACCTCCTGGAAATGGGCGAATAACTGGGCTGCCGTCCAGCCTGGCTGGGACCTCGTTTCGCTCACCCATGGTCCGGGGTAACCGCACTCACGGAGGCGCGTTTTCAAGCGAGGCCAGTCAATCGTGCCCATACCGGGGGGCAGATGGGTATCGTCATCGCCCAGATTGTCGTGCAGATGCACCATGTTGAGATGTGCCCCCACGGCATCAAGCCAACGGTCGCAACCACCGGTCATGTTGGCATGCCCCGTATCCAGGCAGACGCCAAGCCGGGGGCTGTCAAACGCATCCATGATGGTCACAAGATCCTGTGGCTCCGCCCCCAGCAGTCCCGGCGGCAGATTCTCGATGGCCACATCCACCCCCGTCTCCTCGGCAATCAAGAGTAGCTGTTCCACGCTGCGCAAGACACTCGCCATGGCGACTTGCGGCTGCTTGCCGCCAATGTGGAAGACCACGTTCCGCGCGCCGAGATCGGCAGCGACCCGAAGTGACGTCTCGTGCACGGCGAGACCACGGGCACGCCCGGACTCATCGGCGATGCCCAAGTCCATCTCACCGGCGAACAAGGCGTGGATCGTGTGGACCTTCGTCCCCGTATCCGCCAGCGCCTGGGCCAGCGCCGCCGCGCTCACTTGCGCTCCCGGCCGGATCTCCGCGATGGCATAGCCGCCGACGAATACCTCCTTCACCCCAAACTCCGCCACCTCCCGAAGATACACGTCCACATCCGGACGCTCGAAGTCCCGCAGCCAATACACCTGTCGCTCTGGCATCACGTATCCTGTTGTTTGGGTTCGCTTGGCAGATTCGGTCACGGTTCCACGAACCGGAACGAATAGAGATCGCACTCAGTCATCACGAACCGCAGACGGACAGGGGTTCCGGCCAAGGCCCTGAGATCGGGATTCCCCTCCCAGGTCGCGGGGCCGTCGATCCGGTCGCCGACGATGGGGGAGCAATCGTCCAGCGCAAACCCGGGGAGCGGGTTGCCAGCGGGATCCTGCAGTTCGACTCGCAGGCTTCCCGCCGCCGATGTGCTGTAGTTCAGGACCAATGTGTCGCCCTCGAAAAGCACCGGTTTGGTGAGCAGCTCGCCTTCGGCAATACCAGCCTGAATGGAGGCGAAACCATCCGGACGCAGGACGTAGCGGTGGCCGCTCTTGGCGTGATAGATGGACATCTCCGCCGGTCCCGTGGAGACCACGTTGAGCGCGGTGTAGTTCGAGCGGTTGCCCCAACGCTCGGGATCGAGTCCAGGCCGGATGAACGCCTCGGCGAACAGCCGTTCGTAGGAGGTGGAACCGGCACGGGTGGTCATAAAGAGGATATCGGTGGAGTCGCCGCGGCCGGGCTGGAAACGCGTGGGCAAGGCAATGTAGAGAGCGGGGTTCCGGTAGTACGGTTGCGTCTGGCTGGTATAGAGATGCTCGCCCGGCAGGTTCGGGTCCATCGGGATCGGTTCGCTCCAGTGCCGGAAGTCGGGCGAGGTGGTCCGGCTGATCGTGCGTAGCTGACCGTGCTTCGTCTGCCAGGTCCGGAAGTAGCAGACATACTGCTGCTCCACCTCGGACCAGAACGACACGTTCTGCGAGTCGAAGGCATGGGGCCAGGACATGTCGAAGGGAATCACCCCCTCCTCGCTTGGCTCGCTCCAATGGATGCCATCGGCGGAGAAGAAGGCATGCAAACCATCGCCATGGGTGGCGCGGTCGTGCCCCGGATGGCCAGCCAGCGCCTTGAACCGCTCGTCTGCGCACACGCCGGGCCGGGTATCCAGGAAAGGGGAGAGATTGTGGCAGAACGGCATCTTCCCCGCCATGATCACGTTGTTCTGGTCCGTGCCAGCGACTGTGCAGAGACCAAGCACTGGGAAGGTCCACTCGTGCCCATCCTGACTCTCGGCATAGCAGGTGACCTCGCCGGGGTGCCCGCTGTAGTCCGTCTTGCCCGTGAAGCTCGGGTCCAGCCACCGGTAGTACGCCCGGTAGAGATCCCCGTCCTTGATCACGGTAGCGTACCAACCCACCAGGGGGGACGCCGCCAAGGGCAACTTCTGGGGATGATGCAGACGGCATTCCACGCCGGTCAGCCGATCCACCAGCAGGCGGTCCACGAACATCTCCAGCCGCGAACCAATCTCGACTGGCTCCTCTGCGGCACCCAAATCCACGCTTCCCGTCCCTGCCGAGCCGTTGGCAACCATCAGCTACTCCTTCCTTCTGGGATGCGCTCAGTTCTCCACGAGTGACCGCCGCTTGGCGCGCGTGCGACGCAGGTGCAGCAACCGTCTGCGACGCTTCCACAGGTGCCAGAACTGCTTGGTGTACTCGTAGGCTGGACGTCCGCCCAGCCAGATCCCGAAGAGCAACATCACCCAGGAGAACGCGTAGCACGCCGCCCCGCCCCACAGCCAGTCCTTGTTCTTGTGGTATGCGGCAAGCGCCGCAAACACCGCAAGCCCACCATACCCAACCACGAAACTGGTCACGATCGTGACCAGGCCCGTCCGGAATCGAAATTGGCTCTTCTGGGCGTCAGGCGAATGCATGGACTACCTCAGAACAAGGCCCATATAGTGTTCGGAGTCATTCAGGATGCCGCCGCTCCGAGCATAGAAATCGTCATTCAGGGGGAAGCAACCACTCTCCACGGACATCCAGGGACTGCCGCAGCAGGGATGGAACGACTGCAGTTCGGCCCAGCGCTTGTAGTTCTGATGGCCGTTGGTCTCCACCACCCCAACCTTCACACCAGGGAGCGGCGCCAAACGGCTGGCGAAGGTCTTGTTCCAGTCCACTTGCATCGGGCCAACCGTGAGGTCGGCGCAGAACATGGGCACACCCGCCTTGTGGGCCACGTCAGCGATTTTGAGCGTCATGCTGAGGGTCTTGGCAATGGGCTTCAGGGCAATGGCGCCATAGCCCAGCTCGATGCGCTCGACCACATCGTGGTCACAGTGCGCGCTCTCGTCGGCCGCGATGCGAACGCCGAGATCGGCGACGTTGACCTTGTACTCCTCGGGGAAGGGCTCCTCGATGATAGCGATCTGGTCCAGTGCGCCGATTTTGGCGCAGTGGTCCAGCAAGCGCTGGAGGCGCTCCTTGGAGTCGTAGCGGCCATTGGCGTCGAAGTAGTAGGGAATCTTGCCATTCTCGGTGTAGGGGGTCTCGATGTGCCCGATCGCCTGGTGGATGGCCTCGACCCGCTTCATGTCCCACTGCAGCATCTTCTCACGATCACCGTCTTTGTCGGGATCCGACCCGATCTTGACCTTCAGGAAGAAGAACCCGTCTTCGACAGCCTCGACGATCTCTTCCAGGGGAATCCCGTAGGCCATCAGAGGAATGCAGG
>JABGQJ010000018.1 GCA_018648945.1 Victivallales bacterium | reverse complement strand
GCGCCGGATCTACGACGACACGCCGGACAACGAGCGGCTCTTCTTGGGCATCCTTGCCAAGGCTTACGAGCAGGCGGGTGACGAGCGGAATCTCGAACGCATACGGAAGAAGCTCGAGAAGCTGGACTAGCTGAACGGGAGATGGCTGGGCTCCGTTGTGGGGCCAGAGATGGGCGTCCGGAGTAGCCCGCCCCCTGTTTCGGTCCGGAATGGGGACAGTATGGGGCTGGGGCATCCCATCGGACGAATCGGTCGGATTGGCCGAATCGGACCGGTGGGTGTGTGGTGCGCGAGCAACGGCAGTCGCCTTGCGGAGTGGTACACCACACCGCAAGGCCGCATCGAGGGGTCCGGGGAGACGGGTCTCCCCGGCGGGGTCCGGGGTAGGCCCCGCTCCTCCTCAGTAGTGGGGGGGCTTCTGGAAGCTGGGGTCGATGTTGTTGTTGGCGTTTGCTTCCAGCTGTTCCTTGGCCTCGACCAGGGCTTTCTCGATGCGGTCGACCTGTGCCCGGACATCCAGGAACACATCGTTCAGTTCGTCGATAGTGTGCTCCAGGAAGGCGATCTTGGTCTCGATCTGGACGAGGCGTTCGTCATTCATCGGGTTGCCTTCGGGGTGGTCTTGGGCTTGGTCGAGACGACAAGGTCCTTGAGATCCACGCAACGGGTCTTGGTGCGGAAGCGGACGAGGCGCCAGAGGGCACTGCCCTTGCCGGGGCCACTGGCAGAACCGAAGTAGAGGCTCTTCTGGTTCCAGTCCTCGTGCCCGTAGACGAGGGGGAGCCAGTGCTTCTCCTGCTTGGCCGAGGTGGTGAGCTGGCCGGTGCCGTCCAGGGCCTCCTTGCCGTCGATGGCGACACGGATGTCCTTGCCCTTCATGGTGACCGTGTAGGTATGGAAGTCGCTCGTCGTATCGAGCTTGACGCTCTTCCTGGCGAAGTGCAGGGAGACGCTGTCCGGGCGGATGTCAGGTACTCCACCGCGTCGCCATTGGCCAGGCGCAGGCAGACCGCCAGCGGGGCATCGCTTTGCACCAGTTTCAGGCTGGTCTCGACCACGACTTCTTCGGTCCCTTCCACGCGCCAGGGGTAGGCGAGATGGGGCAGAGACTCGTCGTTGGTGTCCCCGTCGGCGAGGTAGAGACTGCCGTCGCGCATCTCCTCGGTGTAGTTGCCCGCATGGAACAGACGCCGCCAGGGGAGTTGCTTGGGGTACTTGAGCTTGTGGTCGCAGATGTACTCCACGTTCCAGCCACCAGGCTTGGGCGCTGGCGTATCGGGCAGATGCTTGAGCTGCAACTCCACCGTGTTCCTGCCGGGGTGGACGGCATCGGCGGGCCAGGGATAGTCGAGCCAACCGTCCACGGCCTTGCCGTCGGTAAGGGCCACGCCGTTGGCGCGGACGAGGAGTGCATCCGGGTCGGTGACATTCTCGGCCCGAACGTGGAGAGTGGCGGTTCCGCTCTGCGCATCGCTGCCAATCTGGACGGGGACAGCAACAGCCTTGCCGGTGGTGAGGGCCCACGGGTCGCTGGGCGTCAGGACTGGCACGGTCTGGAAGCGATTGCCGCCGCGCAGGTAGCGGGAGGGCTTGGCGTTGCGGATGGTGGGGAAGTAGAGCTTGGGAAGGGGGGCGAGGGCCTCGGGCGTGCCGATTTCCGAGAGGAATCTCGCGGCGGCATTGTAGACGTTGAAGATGTAGATGCCGTCTACGCCTGCCTGCCAGGCCCGGCTGGCCCGGCCCCGGTAGCTCTCGACAGAACCACGTTTGAGCCGTTTGTCTTCACCGGTGACCCGCGGTTCGCTGAAGCCGGCATAGACCGGCACGTTGTGGGTCTTGCCGAGGGCCACTAGATTCTCCCATGGCTTGAGCTGGAAGTAGCCGCTGCCCATCACGATGTCCACCCAGCCCTCTCGCATCCAGCGCTCGACGTCCAGCCCGACTAGGTGCGCGTATTCCGCGTCGTCCGGCACGCGGATGGTGATCAGGATGGGGCGCCCTCGCTGCAGGCCGACTTCCTCGGTCATGGTGCGGATGCGGCGCATGAGCTGGCTGATGCCGTTCCGCTCCCGGTTGCTGGCCTCGCCGCCGAAGGATACGGACTTCAGGTAGGAGAGATGGCGGAAGAAGTCGAGCTCGATCCCGTCGATGTCGTAGTTCTGGCAGACTTCCTGGATGTATTGAAAGGCGAGGTCGCGGACCTCTGGCAAGGCGTAGTTCACCGACGTCCAGGAGCCATGCATGGGCTTCTTGTCGAAGCTGCCGATGAGGTATTCGGGGTGATCCGCCTTGAGCTTGGGGAAGAGGGGGTAGGGCTTGTCCGGTCGGTGCGCTCCATCGTGGGTGTCGTTCATACGCATGGACCAGAAGCACTCCATGCCGTTCTGGTGGGCGAAGTCGTTGACCACTCGCAGGGGATCGGTGCCTTGGCGAAGTAGATCGGCCGTGAGGTTGCGGGACTTGCGCGAGCCAGGAATGTCCTTGGTCAGGATCTCCCCAATCTTGGTGTCGTGGGTGAAGTGGCCGAAGCCGGAGCTGATGCTGCAGTAGGAGATGGTCGTCACATGGCTGCCGGCCAAGGCACGGTTGCGCAGTTTCAGGAATGCTTCTGGGGTGGCCGCCAATTTCGTGGGGTAGTAAAGCGCATCACAGCCGTCGTTGTTGAAGACGATTCGCCGTTTCCGGGCCAGCTCATGGCGGGTTGCCCGGAGGTCGAGCAGTTCCCGCGTGGGGGCGCATGCGGTCATGAGCAGGGATGTTGCCACGGCCAGAACCCCGATCCATCGCGTCTTCATGGTGGTCTCCTGTGGGAGCTATTCTGAATGCAGGCTCGTACTATAGGGACCGCCGCTGCAAGTCAAGGCGCAGCGGACCTTGCGGGTCGGCCTGTTCTACCGTATCGTAACAATGAACGTAGCGGACAGGGACCCCTCCCCCTGTGGGGCGGCCGAATGAACATGTAGTCTGGAGCGTACGAGTATGCACAAAGGTGATAGCACGCTGGACCAGTTGGCGAGCGAACTGGCTCGGATTCTGGGTGCGGCGCGCAGCGAGGCGGAGTTGCGGACGCTGGTTAGCGGCCTGCTTGCGCCCCAGGAACTTGAGGGGGTGGTCCTGCGCTGGGAGCTGATCGAGGAGCTGCTGTCTGGGCGTACCCAACGGGAAATCAGCGAGCGGCTGGGCATCAGCCTGGGCAAGATCGCCCGGGGCTCCCGGTTGATCAAGTATGGTCCTCCCGAGTTCCGGGAGCTGGTTGCGCGCATCCAGGACGAGCTGAGGTAGAGCTCAGGAGTCTGCACTCGTTCCCGGCTTGTCGGCCATTGGCGGGTAGAACGGGAGTGGTTCATCCTGGGGGCTGATGCCTGCGATCTCGTCGCCGCGCCAGTGGAAGTGGTAGCATCTGCCGGAGGGCATCCGTTCCTCCGTCCTCTTCTCCGGCAGATCGTAAGCCATGGTGACCCGGCTGCCTGCACGCAAGAGATCGCGCGGCACCAAGGCGCGGGTTCCCAGCCGTTGCACGGGAATGACTCCGCCATCCACCGCGACCTCCAGGGATGCTTGCGGCACCCATTGCGGAATGCGCAGCATGATCGTCTCGGGCTGCTTCACCCGCACCGAGAGCACCCCTCGCTCGTCCCGCCGACTGGTGATCTTGAGGCGCTCGTCCTCATGGCCGAAATGCAGGTTGACCTGGATGCCGGCAGGTGTCCGGGTGCAGACATGCCGGTGGATGTCGCACAGGGAATGGACCACAGCTGCGAGTACATCGGGCGTGCAGCCCTTGCCCGCATGGGAGGGGCCATGAATTGCCCAGGCTCCGCCGTCTCGCGATCTGAAGGTGCGTTCCGGGTGGCGGTGCATGTCGTCCTGCGCAAGCTGCGAGGGGACGATCCGCGCCCGCACATGGCGCTCCACATCGTCCAGCAGATCCAGGTGACCCGCCTCCAGCGCCAGCCACAGGGCCAGTTGGGCTGCATCGCCCGTGCTGGCCGGGTCGGTGACCGGATCGCCGAGGGCATTGGGGAAGCGCGGTTTGCCAAGATCATGGGGTGCCCAGCCGGATTCCATCACGATCCGCTGGTGGTCTGGGTGTCGGTAGGTGGCCGCGACGGCATCCACATACTCTCTCTGGCCGGAGAGGAGACCAAAACGGAGCAGGCCGCGCAACGTGCCATGGTAGGAGTGGTTGTGTCCCGCATTCGCCGGATTCACGATCTCGGCCCGGATCCGGCCATCGCGATTCACCGAAGCCCGAAGATGGTGTTCTGCGATCCGCTGCGCCACTGCGAACACCAGCGGCTCTCTCGTTGCCTCGAAGAACCAGACCAGGGCCTCCAGGCTGCGCCCGCTGGTGCCGGTGCCGTCGAACCACCCGTCCTGCTTCCCCTCGGCATGGGAGGGGTCCTCCGTGTGCGGCAATCGCCCCCAGCTTCCCAGGAGTGTGAAGTCGAAGCTGCCGTCTGGGCGCAGGCACCGGTCCATCGAGCGGACCAACTGCATTCCTGCCTCGCGTGCCCACGCGCTCTGCCGTCGATGCACCAACCCGCCGAATGCGAGCAGGGACTCGCGGAAGTTGTGGGGGTTGATCTTGGTGCTCATCAGCAGGCGGTCTGGATTGCCGGTCAGTTGCTCCAGATTCCTCAGCGACGCGGCCTCCAGTTCAGCCGGGATCACGAACCCAATCGCTTCCTCCAGGCGGAGGATCGCGTCCCACCAACGGCCCAGGTCGTGAGCGGTCTCATATCCGTTCGTGGGCAGGAAGTCCTGTTCGGGATCGAGCATCGCCAGGAGAGCGTTGCCTGCCAGTTCGAGGTGATGGTGGAGATTCACTGTGGTCGTCTCTCCTGGGCGATCGGGGGGATGCCTGCCAAGCTGGCCTCGAATCGCAGGTCACTGCGTTCCTCGATCGCCGGGTCCAGCAGGGCGACGTGTTTGTCTTCGTAGCGCGCAGCTTCGGCCATCAGCAGGCTGAAGTAGTGCTCCCGGGTTGGTCGCTGGGCGGGCTCGTAGAATCGATTGGTCAGCTCATGCGGATCGTGTTCGAGATCGTAGAGTTCACAGAAGTCCGAGAGATTCCAGACTAGCTTCCAGCGCCCGTCGGTGACCATTCGGGACGAGTAGTGACCGTACCAGTCGCCATGGTACTCGGCGTAGTGGACGGCTCTCTCCCACGGCGGGGTGCCCGACAGGAAGGGCAGGAGGGACTCTCCGTGCAGCGGGTGAGTGTCCATGGCCTGAACGGGCTCGCCAGCCACGAGATCCATGATGGTTGCGGTCAGATCCATCAGGTGGACGGGGGCGGCGGTCCTGCGGGCAGCCCCTGTTGGTCCTGCGGGCTTGATGATCATGGGAATGCGGTAGATCTCATCGTACATGTAGGCCCCCTTGCTGGTGAACCCATGCGCGCCTGCCATGTCCCCGTGGTCTGCAGTGAAGACGACTGTCGTGTCCTCGTATTGGCCCGCCTCTTTGAGTTCGCTCAGGACCTCGCCCACCAGCATGTCGATCAGCTCCAAGTAGGAGAAACAGCAGGCGAGTCGCCCGCGCAGGGCATCGTCCCCGCCCTTGATGAAGGACTGGTGCCCTTGCTGCATCTGCAATGCCCGCAGCTTCTTCTGATTGAGGGGTTTGCCGGCGAAGGTGTCGTATCGGTTCGGCCACATGGGGATGGCGGCTGGATCGTAGCGGACCCCGAACTCCTCGGGCACCAGCCAGGGAGAGTGCGGGCCCGGGAAGGCGCAGAAGGCAAGGAATGGGGGGCTGTCCGGCTGACGCTGCCGCAGGAAACGCTTGGTGAAGCCAGCGGCAGCGCCATCAGGGAAGCGATCTATCGGCACATCGATCGTGCCGGCAGCGCCATCGCCATAGCTCTGTACCATCTTGCCCACGGACGTGTTGGGATGCCAGTGCGAGCTGGCCAGGAAGGGCAGGTCTGCCTCGCCGGGCTTGGGGTGGGTATGGTGGAACGGTGAATCAAAGAGATCCTGGGCTGGTCCGATGTGCCATTTCCCGAAGTAGGCCGTCTCGTGCCGGGAGTGCGCATCGGCCCAACCTGGCAGCGTCTGCAGGTCGGATCGGAGATGCTCGCAGTAGGAGTAGCCGGGGGTGGAGTTGTTGAACATGTGGTGCCGGTGGGGGTACACCCCGGTCATCAGGCTTGCGCGCGCCGGCGAGCACAGGGCACAGGGAGTATAAGCCTGATCGAACACCATCGACTGCGCCGCCAGTGCATCGATGTTCGGTGTTCGCACCTGGGTCCCGCCGTAGCAACCGAGCAGATCGATACGCAGTTGGTCGCACAGGAAGACGAGAATGTTGGCTGGATCGCGGGAATGGTTGGGCATTTGGTCCGGTATCCATTGCTGAGCCCGGAACGGCTGGCCGCCGATTGATAAGAGCGTTTCTGGGGGGGCATTGAAGGTTTCCTCTACCTGAGGTGAAGCTAGTCGGGAGGACCAGGCGTGTCAAACGATCGGTGGAGGCTTTGCCACGGGAGGGTATTCAGGGTAGTCTACGGGCAACGGAAACCGCAGTCTTCTCCCGACAGGATACCCAGTTCGTCATGGACCAGAACACGCCCCCTCCCTGTGGTCGATTGCTCTACGCTGCCGGTGATGCCAGCGCCAACATGCTCTATGCGAGCGGGCTGGTCACGCCTGATCCGTTCCTGTGGTACTCTGTGCCCGACGAGACTGGCCTCGTGCTGGGGCCGCTGGAAGTCGGCCGGGCGCAGAAGCAGGCCCGGCCTGGCTTGCGCATTCTGTCCCTGGAGCAGGCGGCAGAGGCGTGGGGCTTGCCGAAGGGCAAGCGCGGGCCGGTGGATCTGGTCCGCGGGTTGGCGAAGGCGACGGGAGTCCGGCACTGGCAGGTCCCGAACGAGTTCCCCTATGGTTTGGCTGCCCAACTGCGGCGCTCCCGGATGGTGCTGACCCCCGTGAAGGACTTTTTCCCGGAGCGCGCCACCAAGTCGGCGGACGAGGTGGAGCTGGTGCGGGAAGGCGTGCAGTTGGCCGAGGCGGGTCTGTACCGGGCCATCGGTATCCTGCGGGAAGCGACGATTCAGGCGGACTTGGTTGCTTGGCGGGGCGAGACATTGACTGCCGAGATCCTGCGCGGCGAAGTGGATGCGGAGATCGCGCGGCAGGGCGGTACGGCTTCGCACACGATCACCGCGCCGGGCGAGCAGAGCGCGGATTGCCACATGTGTGGCACGGGGCCCATCTTCGCCAACCAACCGATCGTGCTGGATATCTTCCCCCGGGTTGACCGCACGGGCTACTTCGGGGATCTGACGCGCACCGTGGTCAAGGGCAAGGCCAGCCCGGTCGTGGAGCGGGCGTATGCGGTGGTCCAAGAGGCGCAACGGAAAGCGACCGAAGCGGTGAAGCCTGGTGTCCTCGGCAAAGAGGTCCACCAAGTGGCGGTGGATGTCATCGCCGGGTCCGAATTCCCCACCGATGCGAAGCTGGTGCCGCCACACGGATTCTTCCATGGTACCGGGCATGGTTTGGGCCTGGAAATACACGAGGCACCACGCTTCAGCACGATCAATGACCAGCCGATGGTCGTCGGCAATGTGATGACTGTGGAGCCGGGGGTGTACTACCCCGAATGGGGTGGTGTTCGCCTGGAGGACGTGGTGGTCGTCTGTGAGGGAGGCTGCGTCAATCTGACAACCGCTCCCTTCGAACTGGAGATTCGCTAGTCCAGGCTAAGGTATCGCGGCGCGAATCTGGTTCAGGTACCGTTCCAGTCCTGCATCGGGCTTTTTGGCCAGGGCACGCTGGACGAGAGCCACTGCTGCCGGCAAGTCGCCTTCCTCCACAGCAAGCCGGGCGAGGGCGGTCCACGCCCGGATTTGGTAGGGATCAAGTCGCGCGGCGCGGGCAAGGAGCTGCCGCGCTTCCTCGGGGTCCTTCCCGATCAGTAGGTCGGCGAGGGCGAGGAGAGTCTCCCCATGGATCGGGTCTTCCTTGAGGACCAGGCGGTACTCGCTGATGGCGCCCGCCGGGTCGCCCTTGCTGGCGGCAAGAGAGGCGCGCAGGGATCGGAAGCGCAGCCGTTGCCGGGGGGTAAGCTGGGCAAGACTTCTGCCGATGGTTTCGCCGAGTTCCGTTGCCTGCGCGGAGTTGCGGCTGAGGACGAGGGCCTCGAAGCCGGAGAGGAGACGGCCCACGGGAGCGTTCTTGAGAGCAGCGGCCTGTCGGTAGCAGGCGAGTGCAGGGACGGGCAGGCTCTGGTCCAAGTAGAGATCCCCGAGCAGGGCCAGCATGTGGGCATCGGCCGCACCCAGCCGACGGGCGCATTCCAGGAGATGCAGCGCGCGTTCGCGGCGTCCTGCTGCCAGCTCCGCGTTGATCAGGAGGCCCCACAGTTGCCGCTTGGTGGGTTCGACGCCAAGCTCCTGTTTGGCCCAAGGAATCGCTTCGGCATACCGCTGCTGCTCAATCAGGCAACTGAGCAGGCCGAGTCGGAGAGCCCGTTCGGTCGGGAAGAACGCAATGGCCTGACGGTAGGCCATCTCGGCGGCCGGCAGTTGCGCTTGCTCCTGAAGCGTGTAGGCCAGGAGTCTCCAGGCTTCGGCCCGATCCGGGGTGTCGGTGCCGAGGAGTGCGCGCAGTTCCCTGGAGGCCTCGGCGTGCTTGCTTTGCTGCATGAGCAACTTGGCGAGATTCAGCCGGGCGCGATGGAAGCGAGGGTGCCTGGCCAATGCCCGACCGAGGGCCTGACGGGCTTGCTCGGTCTTGCCGGCCCGATGCCAGTAGAGCGACTCGGCAAAGGGCAGCGCCGCACTGCTCTCTGCGGTGTCTTGCGCGTGAAGGAGTTCCGCTGCCCCGGCCGCGTCGCTCCTTGCCCTCGCCGCCGCCGTCGCGAGTTGCGCGGCTTCTTCCTCGCTTACCGAGGGCTCGGTATCTTTCGCTGGCGGGATCCCCGGGTTCTCTGCTGCGTGCAGGGATGTGATGAGGAGCAAAGCAATGGTCGTGGCAAGATGGCGGAGAGAGCGCATCATCGGTCCAGTTTGAAGAGAATGCGGATTTCGAGGCGGGTGGCGACGGGCTTACCGTCGCGGATGCCGGGCCTGAATGTCCACCTGCGGATTGCTCGCAAGGCAGAGGCCTCAAAGACTTGGCCGGGCTTGGCGTCGATAACAACTGCGTCCTGGACCTTGCCCTGCTTGTCGACGGTGAACTGGAGATCGACATGGCCCTCTCTGCCGCGATTTCTCGCGTAGCGGGGGTAGATGGGCTGAGGGCGTGAGGTGGGAACGGGATCCTCGTCCACCTCATCGCTTTCGTAGGTGCTTTTCTCAGGCGGCGGGGCCGGAGGGGAGGGCGGTGGCGAGGGAGACTCAGCGATGTCGGGAATCTCGGTCACGGTGGGGTCGATGGTGAAGTTCAGCGCGAAGTCCGCTTCGAACCGAGGGGTCTGGAAATCGAGGCGCAACGGCAACCGGGGCGTCTTCTGCTGAGGTCGCGGGGGGCGCGTCGGGAGTTTGGGCTTGCTCTTTGCTGCGACCGGTTTGCGGGGTTTGGCCGGTGGCGGCGGCTTCATGAGTCGTCGGGGCGGGGGGGGGGGGGGGGGGCGCCAGACGACCGTGCCAACCGTCTGCAGGTCCAGCTTCTCGGTTGGCTTCCTCCTGAGCGCGTCCGAGAGCGGAATGAGCAGGACGGTCCCGGCGGTTAGCAGGAGGGCCGCGAGGATGATCCCCAGACGCCTGGGGACACTTGCCCCGGGGCGCGTGTAGAACAGTCTCTCGTCTCCCAGGAGGTCTTTCACGGCGGTGCTTCGGGTAACTGTGGAAAAAGAGAACGGGGCCTCTCTTGGAAGAAGGCCCCGCTCTGGGAATTCGGCTTGGGTGGGGGAAGCTAGAGCCTCTCGCGGAAGTCGGGCCGGTTCATCCTCCACTCGGTGGAGCGAACGGGTTGGAAGGGATATTCGGGCTCAATCACGTTGTTCCATCCCATGGGGAAGCTAACGATTTCCATGATGCCCACGCCCCCACGTATGGCAAAGCGCCACAGGCCCTTGGCCACACCGGTTGTGGCGCCGGCGAAATCGCCATGCATGTCGGTGACTTGGATCATCGTGTGTGGGATCTCCATGGGAGCCCCAACCACGTTGGCGAATCCACGACCAAGCTGGCGGGCCGGGCGGCGGATCACGGTAGGATCAAGGCGCTCGTCGTCGTGCTTGGGGTCGAGGGTGAAGATCCCGGCGAGGAAGTCGTAGGCCTCAAGGGTGTCGAAGTTGTAGTAGGCATGGACCAGCCCGAGGCCAACCTGGGCCCGCACATCCCACTTCTGGCGCTTGAAACGGACCTCCCTGGCGATGCTGGATTCCCGCCGCCGAGGACCAAAACTCGCGGTGGAGTATTTGCCCTGGTGCTTGGTGAGGATGCCCTTGCCTTCCAGGAAGGGCACGGTCCACAAGGGGGGGGAGATGAGGACGCCGGTAACGCTAGGGAAGGAAACCGGGAAGCTGACACCATGCTCGTTGGCCGTGTAGGCACCCAGTTGAGCGTACTCGGTGATCGCGATTTCGGCGCCGATTGCGGGACCCACGGCCAAGCCGCCTCGGCTGGTCTCGAGGAAATCGGCGAAGCGATTCCACACATAGAGTTCGCAACGCACGAAGAAATCGTTTACGAAGTCGGCCTCACCAGCCCCGGCAACTCCTGCCAGGCATGACGACATAGCCAACATGGCGATGAACTGCTTGCCTCTTCTCAGTGTCATCATAGAGAGTAACCTTTCGATGGGGGGCGGGTGGAAAATGGACTCTTGCGTGGACTTTGCTACATGATACCCCCGCGTTGCCTGTCATGCAACCCTGTTCGGGGTCAAAAATGAGGTGTGCTAGCGGAGGGCGGCCGGACCAGGCAGAGCTGCGCGAATCCAGTACCCGCGGCAGCGAAGCAAACTTGAGGCGGCACGGTAGGAGTCTTCGCTCCACTCGATCGTGTTGCCGCGGAAGAACGTCTCGTCGAGCAGCGCGCGGTCATCAAGCGGGCCGAAGAGGTTCCAGCCCTGCGTGAAGTCCCGCTCGTTGTCGGGGGGCGCGTCGCCCTCGATGATGAAGGAGGCGGGTCCGGGAGCGTAGACCCAATAGCCGTCCTTTGCTTTGAGCTGGCCGGGCACGCGGTAGCGTAGGGCGGCACAGTCCCAGTCCCAGACGGCGATGCCTGAACTCTCGCCAAACAGGCTGGCCGGGCGGCTGTCGTCTGGTTCCAGTGGCAGGGAAATGAGATTCCAGCCTGTGGCCAGTTCGAGGGCGAAGCGACTTTCGGTCTGGGCCAGCCAGGTGGTGTCTCCGCTTGCGGCGGCACTTCCCGTCGCGGTGACCAAGACACCTCCGAACACCGCTGTGTCGTTGCGGATTCGTGGCGCCAGGGCCGTGTAGTCGAACTGCTGGTCGTGCACGTCGGTCCGCCAGAACAGCCAGGACACGGTATGGCCATCGATGCGCGGGGAGGCCAGGGCGTCCCCACTTTCCGTATCCACCGCCGAGTTGGCTTGGTATACCCACCCGTCAGGCAGAGTTTCGGCGACGATGAAGGCGCTGGGGGAGGCGGCCTCGTCCACATCGACTTCGAGCGAGACCGTGTTGGCCGCATCCGCCGTGTACAGAACGGTGGGGAAGGAGCGGTACAGCCGGTGTTGCCCGGTATCTGGCGTGAGATCCAGGTCCAGGCGGGTGGCGGCCTCGCCGGCGACCACGACGCCCACCGCAGTCTGCGGCAGGTAGCCGGGGGCAGAGACGGTCACGCTGTAGGTTCCGGGGAGCAGCACGCGGTGGTAGTCGCCCGCATCAGGGTCGGTGTATACCTCTCGGCTGTTGCCCGTGATTCCGATGGCAGCGGACAGGGGGGTGCCGGTGACCGCGTCCCGGACGATGCCGCGAATCCCGCGTTGGGCGTACTGGATGAAGGCCAGCATGGATTCCTGGTTGTCTGCCCAGGCCGGGTCTTCCGGCGGGGCATCCGGCGTGTCGAGTTCCACCGTGACCTCGAGGCTGCCGGTGTAGCGGTAGGCCCAGTCGGGCAACTCGCCCAGGACGCGATACCAGTCGCACGAGTTGATGATGCCGCCGGTCACGGTGCCGTCGGTCGCCATATCCGGGTGGTTGTCCACGTAGGCGTGGGAGAGATCGATGAAGAGCGCATCGTCGGGAGTGGCGCTGTAAAGCGAGGCACCGTCCTGGCGATTGCCGTAGGGGTAGCAGACCAACTTGGCACCGGTGTGCAGCGTGGCACCCAGTGTGAAACGCCGGGCGGCGGTCCAGGCCATGAAGGCGGCCGTCTCGGGCTCCATGCCGCTGGTGTCGGGAGCGCCCTCTGCGAACACTGTGCTGACGGCGCCGACAATGCCGTCTGGGAAGCTGCGGTTCAGATCCTGCCCATTGCCGTTCTCCCGGGTGTTTGCCTCCCAGCCATCGGGGTTGAGCATGGGCAGAACCCACAGTTCCGTGCCATCGACCAGCGCCGTGGCACGCACCCCGTCCGCATCGGTGCCGCCGTAGTTGGTGAGCAACCAATCGGCAAGACGGAAGGAGAGGGTCGCTCCCAGCCGCTCGTCGCCATGGATGCCACCAACGATGCGCACCTCCGGCTCGTCCTCGTCGGTATGGGGGAAGTCCGAGATGACCAGGGCCAGCAGCTCTTTGCCGTTCACTGAGGTGCCAATCTGCTCGATTCGACAGAGTGTCGGGTGGGTGTCAGCCATGGTCTGGAGCTCAGTGGCCAGCGCTGCGTAGGTGGCGGGCGCCGCACGGGAAACGGAGGGTGCCTCTTCGACCGTCGGCAACCCCAGCGCCCGCAGCCAGGCCCGTTCTTCGGCCGTGGCGTGGATGTAGGCTTGGTTGCCATGCACGGAGGTGATGGTGAGTCCGTGGTCGGCAAGGCGATCCAGCGTCGCCCTGTCGCCGAAGGTCACGATCAGACTGCTGCGCGGCGAGGGAGCGGCGGCGACCGAGCGGCTCTCCTGCCTGCTGGCGGGAGGGCCAAGCTGCCAGTGATGGACGGCTGCCTCGACATCGGCCTCAGGCACTTCCCCGGCTTGCCAGCGCTCGATATAGGCGAGGATCTCGTCATTGTCGAGGTCACCGTCGCCGTTGGTGTCCACCTGGTTCTCGCGTACTTCCAGGGCGAGCGTGGCCTGATCCACATTGCCGCTGGCGTCGGCAACATGGACAGTGAGCTCGTAGGTCCTGGCCTCGGTGGGTGTCCCCGAAAGGAGGCCTGCCGCAGAGAGCGAGAGGCCGGGAGGCACCAACCCCTGGGGAACGAAGACGCGGTCTGCCGCCTCGCTCCACCCCGTCACATAGTCGGGGGCATACTGGTCCCAGCCGTGATCATAGAGAATGGTACTGGCTGGTTCGCCGCTGTTGCTGAGCCCAACGATGACGCGGTTGGCGGTCCGGATGGAGCCGTACGAGAAGACGATTCGGCCCGAAGCATGGATGGTCACGGCCATGTTCACCAAGTCTGGCGGGTCATCTCCTCCCGCTACGTAGTGGTAGTCCAGCCCCCGCCAACGGATCGTGACGCTGTTGGCAGTCTGGGTGAGCCAGATGCCGGTGTCCGCAGCTCCCTCCAGGATGAGGAGATCGCTCCAGAAGGGGGCGATCATGCGGAAGGTGGCGAACTGGGCTGCCGTTGCGTTCCAGCAATCGCCGCTCAGCCCTGTGGTGGGACCATCGCCCCCGAAGACGAGGTAGCCGTTGTCGCCGACCTCGCAGCTTGTATAGGTCTGCCCGAAGTACGGGAATGCAAAGCCGAGGTCCAGGGCGTGATGGGTCTCGTCGCCGCGCCAATCGGCCTGTAGCGTGCCTCCCTCCACGAAGGTGGAGGCGGTCGTCTGTTGTGTGTAGGTGGTCCCCCCAATGGTGGTGAACGCGAAGGGGACGTAATTGCCGACGGCGGTGATTTGGGTGCTGTAGGCCAGGCCTGCCATGGCTGGGGGGAAGGCGGTGGTCGTGATCGTCACTGGTTGTCCGACGACCAGCGAGAACTCCTGCGTTGCGGTGCGCGGGGGGAGGGTGTCGTCGGCCAAGCGGACAGTGAAGGTCGCCGTGCCATGGGTGGTCGCCGTGCCCTGGATCGTGCCGCTGGCGGAGAGCGTCAGGCCAGCCGGGAGTGTCCCGGAGGCGAGCTCCCATACATAGCCGCCTCCCGAGCCTCCTGCGCCCTCCAGTTGGGCTGAGTAGGCGATGCCGATGGTTGCGTCCGCGAGGTCTGTCGTCAGGATGGTGACTGCGGCTGCGGCTGCCACGGTGATGCCAACTGCGGCTTCGTCGGTGCGTCCTTTCTCGTCGGTTACCCGGAGAGCGAAGGTGTGGCTGCCCTGGCGGGTTGGCGTGCCGGCCATCGTGCCGTCCGTAGCGAGGGAGAGCCCTGGCGGCAGGCTCCCACCCGTCATGGAGAAGGTGAAGGGGGGGAAGCTGCCCGTGGCACTCGCGGCGGCGCTGTAGGGGGTGCCGACGGTTGCTTCAGCGAGGTCCTGGTCTGAGATTTGAACGGCCTGCCCCACGGTCCAGACGACGGCCATTTGGTCCTGGTCCGGATCGGCACTGGCGTCCGTGACCTGGACGGTGAAGGCGAAGTCTCCGCCTGTGGTCGGGCTGCCTGAGAATTCTCCCGTGGTTCCGTTCAGCGACATGCCTGGGGGCAAGGCACCAGCGGATACCGACCACGAGTAGGGAGGGGTTCCGGCGACGGCGGCAAAGGTGTGGGAGAAGGGCTCGGCCTGGAAGCCGGTCGGCGGTTGGGCGGCCAGGATGACCACGGTGCCGTCTCCGACGGGGAGACCGGTCTTCTGGTACGGCAGCGAGTTGCGCTCGTAGACCGTCAGGGTGACCGTGTCGCCTGGCACGAAGGCTGTTGCCGGTACCGTCGCCCTGCCGGTGCCATCCGTCACGGCCGTGCTCATGTTGCCGGCAGCGTCCGTGAGGGTCACCGTGGCCGCTGCCACAGGACCGCGCTCCGGCGCATTGACGGTCACTTCCAGGCCAGTGCCGGGAGAGACGGTGTCGACGTGGGCGGCGACCAGGGCCCGGGGCGTGACTGTGCGGACCCCCAGCGTGCAATCGCCGAAGAGATGGGTTTGCTGCATGATGAGCTCCAGCGCGTTCAGCCCGTCGCCGTTGGCGCTGGCGCAGTAGTCCATGGCCCGCTGGATGCTGGCAAAGGCGAGGCTGCTCGCGTCCCAGAGCACGGGTTGGTCGGCCAGGTCCTGGTCGCCCACTGTGAACGCGCTCTCGCCCAAGTAATAGCCGGTGAAGGCATCGAGCATGGCGATGGGGGGATCCCAGTCCATATTCGTGGTGGAGGCGATGACGGCGATGGCCCCACCACTGCCGTCCGCGCCGTTGGTCGTGTTCCCCCAGAGCATGGCTTCGGCAAGGCAGGGCGGGGAGTATTGGAAGGCACCATTCACACAGGCGCCGTTGATCACGAAGGGCAGGGCGGTACCGTTGGTGAGCGCCTCGACATCGGTGGTGCCGTACGGGACGCTGGTCCAGGTCGTGGCCGAGCCATGGCCGAGGTAGTACAGGAGCCCATGTCCCGCGTTCCAGGCGGACGACACCTTCGCGCTCGTGCCGCTGGCACTTCCCTGGTACGCCTCTGCGACCGAGTCGAAGAGGTCACTGGCCAGAAGGAGGGTCCGGAGGGCTCCCAGGTGCTCGTAGTCTGTCTTGCCATAGTAGGGACTTGCGGCGGAGGTGGTGGATACCTGGCTCGAGGCAACCATGGTCGCCCGCGCATGCCAGCCGTCGGTGGTATTTGGGTCCCTCTCGTAGGCGACCGCTTTGGCAAGCAACGTGGCGGCCCTCGGAGAGGCGGGCGTGGAGATCCGCGAGATGAGCAGATCATGGTAGTGATCGGCGCCAGCTACTAGCGTGTAGACCGTGTCCGAAGGCGTGCCGCCTTTTTGATCCCCCTCGCCATGTGGGATGGCATCCTCGTCGCCGATCAGGAGCACATAGGTGATCTGATTGCTGTCGTAGGCGGTCTGCAGGTAGCTGGTGAGGGCGGGCACGCCCTCGCCGGTGTCGCTGGGGTAGCCAGCCACGGAGACGGTCAGTCCCCGCTGCCGCTTCCAGCGGACGAAGTCGTCCTGCACTCCTTCCCACGCGTCCGGGACGACGATGAGGAGTTTGTCGCTGTTGTGGAGGCTGCCATCCGCACGGGTTGCGGCGGTGGTGGTGACCATCGCTTCGTAGTTCTCGAACCGGGAGTTGGCCAGCGCGCGGAAGGCGCTGGAGCGTGGGCGGGGGGGATGGGAGATCGTGCCCCCCGGCATGGTGGGAGTGTAGCGCACGCGCAGCCGGACCGACCGGATCACCTGCAGCGCCTCTGCCGCTGGCAGGTAGCGCACGGGGTGGATCACGATGCCGGTTCCCCGCAGTTGCCGGATCTGGTAGGTGGGCGTGAGGCGTGCCACCTGGGCCGGAAACGGTTGCCCCGAAGCATAGGCCTTGCCGAAGTCTCCCGCCGGCAGTGGATCGGGGCGGCGCCCAAAGCCGGCCGAGGGAATCGGCGGCACGGAGGGCACGGTCTCATCGTCTATCGAGACGATCTCCAGGGAGGCCTGGGCGTTGACAGGGAGGATCACATCCCAACGGTCCACGGGGAGCGCCGGTTGGTTGGCTTCCTTGAGCGGGCGGTTCCCCGGCATGTCCACCGCTACCACCTGCCGTCCGCGATGGGTCACGGGGGTGAGCACGGGAGAGGGGAAGCGGATCTCAGCCAATGTCTCCCGCAAGGTCGAGGAGAGAACCACGATCTCAGGGTGGCTGGGCGGCGGTGCGGGATCGCCATCGTCCCAGGTGATTGCCGACGGTGCTGCCGCTTCCTTGGGGCCGCTGCTCGCCATCGTGGGGGCGGGTGCCATCGGGACCGCTGGCCTGGCAGCGGCGAGCGCGGGTGGCAGGGGTTGCCCGTGGCGCTCGCGTCCTGCTTGGTGCGGAGCGTCCAGTTGCCGGACCAGCCCGAGGAACGCCACAAGGACGACGAGCAGGAGTGCCAGCCACCGTCCATGTCCACGTTGTCGATTGCGAGCTTGCACAGGTCTGGCCTCGATGGATCAATCTGGTATTCCCCGCGGGAAAGGCCGACTCATACGATAGGTTTGCGGGGCCGGTTGGGCAAGCTGCCCCTACCTGGCTGAGCCGCAAAACAGTTCTCTTGTTGCCATTGAGAGCCGGAACGGATCACGTATGGTACGCCTACTACTAAGAGTATGTCCCCAAAGGAAAGATCCAGGATCCCCAAATGAGAGCCCTCATCCAACGCGTGGCCGAGGCTTCGGTCCGGATCGACGGCGAGGTGGTCGGCACCATCGGCCCCGGCATCCTCGTCCTGCTTGGTGTCCGTGAGGGCGACACGGAGAAGGAAGCGGACTTCCTGGCAGAGAAATGCCTCAATCTGCGCATTTTCGAGGACGAGGCCGGGAAGATGAACCGGTCGGTTCTGGATATGGAAGGGGAAGTGCTTGTCGTGTCGCAGTTTACCCTCTACGGAGATTGCCGCAAGGGGCGGCGTCCGAGCTACACGGACGCGGCTCCGCCGCTAGTCTCGGAACCCCTCTATGAGCACTTTGTGAAACAGGTGCGGGAACGGGGGGTCCATACAGCGACGGGCCGGTTTGGTGCTATGATGGCTGTGAGCCTGACCAACGACGGTCCCGTGACCCTACTGGCCGAAAAGGAGGCCAATTGATGACTGCCCTAGGCAAACACCCGTGCCCGGAATTCGAAGCCAGGCAGCGCACATCGTGCTGGACGTCTGAGAAAGCCCGCCAGATCACCGATGCCCTCTGTCAGACCTACCAGGACGAGGAAGGCATCAGCCACATCGATGGTGCCAACATGCCCGAGCGGGCGCAGGTGATTACCGCTCTGGAGGATCTGCTGGAGCTGTGCTTCCCAGGCTACACGGGGCGGCGGCCGGTGACTCGGGCTGGACTGGAGTTCGTGGTCGGGGATCTGGTGAACGAGGTCTTCGAGACACTCTGCCCCCAGGTGCGGCGAGCGCTGGCCTACCGTTGCTTGGTGGAATGCTGCGAAGGGTGCGACTGCACCACCCAGGCCGAGGAAGCCGTGTTGGCCCTCTTTGAGGAGCTGCCTCGGTTGCGGGACATGCTGAAGGAGGATGTGGCGGCCGCTCTCGACGGCGACCCAGCGGCTCACTCTTCGGATGAGGTCATCATTTCCTACCCCGGACTGAAGGCGATTGCCGTGCAGCGCATCGCCCACATTCTCTACGTGGCGAAGATCCCGCTCATTCCCCGAGTCATGGGTGAGTATGCCCATACCGAGACTGGCATCGATATCCATCCTGGGGCCACCATCGGGCGGGCGTTCTTCATCGACCATGGGACTGGCGTGGTGATCGGCGAAACGGCCGTGATCGGGGATAGTGTCAAGCTCTACCAGGGGATCACCCTCGGCGCCCTGAGTTTCCCGAAGGACGCCTGCGGGAAGCTGATCAAGGGGGCCAAGCGGCACCCGAATATCGAGGACAATGTGACGATCTACGCGGGCGCGACCATCCTGGGCGACATCACCGTCGGGAGTGGCTCGGTCATTGGCGGCAATGTCTGGCTCACCGAGACCGTGCCGCCAAACACCAAGATCACCATCGCTCCCCCGAATCTCTCGATTCGGCAACGTCGTCCGGCTCCCCCAGCGATCGAGTAGTCCTTGCCCTGCCCCGAGCCTGCAATGGCTCAGTCACGCGTGGAGGTCCCTCTCGGCGCGCCAGCGGCGGCGGTCGCGTTGGGGAGCGGGACTCCGCTACCCAACGCACTCACGTGGGGCCCGGGGAGACGAGTCTCCCCGGCGGGGTGCGGGGCTGGCCTCGCTTCCGGACCCCACCTATGACTGACGCATTACACCCCCTTGCGCTCGTGTGGTCTAGACAGTACCCTCTAGCCTTGTTTGCTGTCCCCCCGATTCCGGAGCCCGATGATGACCCACGAAGCGAGTGTCCCCACCATCCCCCGCGCCGAGCTCGACCAGCGACTCGGTCGGCTCCGCGCCGCGCTGGACTCCTCCTCTCCCGACTGGCAGCTGGCAGCTGTCATGCACCCGGTGAATCTCTACTACCTCACCGGAGCCATGCCCAATGGCCTGCTCCTGATCCCCCGGGATGGGGATGCCGTGGTGTTCGCCCGCCGCGCCTATTCCCGCGTGGTCGAGGAGAGCGCCTTCCCCCGCATCATGCCCATGCGCAGCTTCCGCGACGCGGCCGCGGCCACCGGCACCATTCCCGACACCATCCATGTGGAGAAGGAGGCCCTCACTGTCGGGCATCTCGAACGCTTCGCCAAGCACTTCCCAGCCAAGGTGTTCGCGGGGCTTGACCGCGCTCTCGGCGGGGTCCGTGCAGTCAAGAGCCCCTTGGAACTGGACCTCATGGCCCGCTGTGGCAAGATCCACCGCCACGCATTCGAAGAGATCGCCCCCCAACTCCTCCGCTATGGCATGAGCGAGGCCGAGCTCGGCACCGAACTGCTGGCTGCCATGCTCGCTGCCGGGCACGACGGCGTCTGCCGTATCGCCATGTTTGGCGGCGAGCTCTTCCTTGGTAGCATCTGTTTCGGTGACAACTCGCTGGTCGCCAATCCCTTCGACGGCCCGGATGGAGTTCGGGGACTGGGACCAGGCACGCCTCTGTTCGGTAGCCGCGAACGCCGCCTGGCATCCGGTGACCTGGTGTTCATCGACTGCGGGTGCTGCGTCGGCGGCTACCACACCGACAAGAGCATCGTCTTTTCCTGCGGCCAACCCGCCCCCGAGACCATCGCCGCGCACCAGCGCTGCGTGGAGATCCAGGAATCTGCGATTGCGCTCCTCCGCCCCGGCACTCTCTGCTCCGCCGTCTACGAGCAGACCGTGGGACGGCTGGACGATGCCTTCCAGAAGAACTTCATGGGCTACGCCGACCAAGGCGTGCGCTTCCTTGGCCACGGCATCGGTCTGCACATCGATGAACTCCCAATTATCGCCAAGGGCTTCGACGTGCCGCTGGAAGCGAACATGACCATCGCTCTCGAACCCAAGAAGGGCCTCCCGGGCGTCGGCATGGTGGGGACCGAGGACACCTTCGTCGTGACCACGGATGGCGGTCGGTCCCTTACCGGTGGCAGTCCCGTTCTCCGCGTCATCGACCTCTGAGTCGTCCTCGCGGCTTTTCTCACATTGGACACAACCGACTCGGCCACGTATGGTGCTGGCGGAAGCCAATACACCGCACCGGGGAAGTCGTTTCCATGACCAGAGACTGCCTTCTGAACGCGAACCGCAGGATGCGTCACCGCTAGGTACGCATCGCACGGTTCGCGTTTCTTGTTTCCATTGGGCGTCGAACGCGGCGGGACAGTTGCGTTCCGCACACGCTCGTCGCTCGGCATCATCCAGTATGGGGATACCAAGGATGGCACATGGGGTACAGGCGGTGTTGCTGGTCGTTCTGCTGGCTCTCTGGTTCCAGCTCGATCCGGAAGTGAGACGTTGGGAGGGGGAAGCCATGCGGCGGATCGTCGGGAAAGGCAGCGTGGAGCCCGTAGGCGACGAGGTGGTTCCCCAGCCGGAAGCCCATGCGCCCGCCTCTGCGACTGAGCCCAAACCGTCGCGCCCGAATCCATTCGAGGGGGATTCGCCGAAGCGCCCCATCGTCGATGGCAAAGCGGAGTTCCCTGGCGCCGGCTGGTACCGAGTGAAATGCTGGCGGGGCTGGTTCCCCGAGCAACTCACCGAATGCCTGACGACCAACTACCGGCATGTGGCCAATCGGGACGAATGGGGCGATATGTACTGGGGACGCTGGGACCACGAAGTCGGCGCCCAAGTCGCCGCCGACGCGCGCATGTACACCACCGATGGCATTCGCCTGGCCCACCAGCCAAAGCCCACCGACGGTCCGTACGCAACCCACTAGCGAAGCCGCTAGCGAAGGGCTTTCGCCTTCCTCTTTTTGATCATCTTCATCACGAAGAAAGACTCCAAGTCCTTGCTCTCCAAGGTCTCGCCGATGTAGCGCAGGGTGTCCTCGAAATCCGGGATGAAGATCTGTTCGAGGGCGTTGACGCGACGTTGGGTCTTGCGCAGTTCCCGGGCCAGCAACCAGGCGGCCGTCTCTAGCTCAGCCAGCTTGCCGACCGCTTCCAGGAGTTCCAGGAACTGGGCCATCGTGTCGTCAGTCAGGGCATCGGTCCCCCCAAAGCCGAACTGGGAATGGAAGTCCCCGTGTTCCACCTGGATATCGGGCACCCGTACCCCGGCCACGATGTGGGTGCGCGTGCGCACCCGGTGTTCATAGCGGATTCCCTCGGCGACCGACCGAAGACGCTCGCTGCCATTGCGTGCCACGGCCTGGCGCAGCGTCCCGTAGGCTTGCTCCCGACAGGCACGGACCTTGGCCTGAGCATCGCGCACCCGGTCCAGCAGACGCATCAGCTCCATGACCAGGATCTCGCGCTTCTGTTCGAGGAGGTTGAACCCCTCGGTCGCCATCGCGAGATCCCGCTTCATGTCGAGCTGATTGCTCTTGGTGGGAGCGACGTTCAGTCGGCTCACTCCGCGCCCTCCTTCGGTTGGTCGTAGAACTGGGTCAGTTCCTCTTCGCTCACCCGATACAGCTCCGAGCGCGGCAGGACGCGCAGGGCCTCCCAGCCCAGCTCCAGACTGCGCTCGATGGGCCGGTCCTCGTACTCGCCCTGGGTGACCACGGTCTGCTCGAACCGTCGGCCAAACTCGATATAGAGCTTGTCCGTGGGGCTCAGTTCCTCTTCACCAATCACCGACGCCAGCGCGCGAATGCTCTTCACCCGGCTGTAGGCCGCGAAAAGCTGACTGGCCACGTGGGGGTGGTCATCCCGGGAGCGGCCCTTGCCGATGCCATCCTTCATCAGGCGAGAAAGGGAAGGCAAGCCAGCCACGGGTGGATAGACGCCCCGCTGATGCAGTTCGCGATCCAGCACGATCTGGCCTTCCGTGATGTAGCCGGTCAGATCGGGAATCGGGTGCGAAATGTCGTCGTTCGGCATGGTGAGGATGGGCATCTGGGTGATACTCCCCTCCCCTTCCTGAAGCCGGCCAGCACGCTCGTAAAGACTGGCCAAGTCGCTGTAGAGGTAGCCGGGATAACCCTTCCGGCTCGGGATTTCCCCGCGCGCGGTGGCGACCTCGCGCAGGGACTCGCAGTAGTTGGTCATGTCGCTGATGACCACCAGCACGTGCATTCCCTCGTCAAACGCCAGATGCTCGGCCAAGGTCAACGCCGAGCGCGGCGTAATCAGACGCTCCACAGACGGATCGTCGGCCAGACTGAGGAACATCGCCACGTTGTTGATCACCCCGCTCTCCACGAACGAATCGACGAAGAACTGCGCCACATCGTACTTCACGCCCATGGCGGCAAAGACGATGGCGAAGTCCACGTCTTCGCGCAGCAGCTTGGCCTGGCGCGCGATCTGGGCCGCAATCCGGTTGTGAGGCAGACCGTTACCAGAGAAGATCGGCAGCTTCTGGCCGCGCACCAGGGTGTTCATCAGATCGATGGAGGTAATGCCTGTCTGGATGAAGTCGCGGGGGTATTCCCGAGCGTAGGGGTTGATCGGCTTGCCCTGCACATCGCGCAGATCGCCGCCGATCACCTGGGGCAGGCCGTCCTTGGGACGCCCCAGTCCGTCGAACACCCGCCCCAGCATCTGGCTGGAGACGGGAATCCGCATGGGTTCAGCCAGAAACCGGGCGCGGGTGCCCGCATTGGAGAGACCGTCCGTGCCGCCGAAGACTTGCACCACGGCGACGGTTTCGCTCACATCCAGCACTTGCCCCAAGCGTTCCTCGCCGTCGGGCGTGACGATCTCCACCAGCTCATCGTAGCCGACGCCAGAGATGCCCTCGATAAAGACCAGCGGCCCATCCACTTGGCTCACGCCCCGGTATTGCAGTCCTGCGACGCGCATCAGGCGAACCTCCGTTCCAGCTTCTCCAATTCGCCATCCACTGCATCGTACAAGGTCTGCAGAGCTGCTTCGTCGTCGTTGGGAATCGTGCTCTTCATGCGGACCATGCGGTCCATCACTGTCAGGCTGCGGATGTCGGGCAAGGTGCCGCCCGCCTGGATCACGCGCCGGGCACGGTCGGCGAAACGAGTCAGAATGCGGAGCATCCAGATCTGCTTGGCAGGCGCGCAATACATATCGATCTCGTCAAAGGAGTTCTGTTGCAAGAAGGCGTTCTTCATCAATTCGGCCAACTCCAGCGTCAGACGCTGATGGTCGGGCAAGGCATCGGGACCAACCAACTTCGCGATCCGCTGCAGGCCGACCTCCTCCTGAAGGATATTCATCAGCGTCTCGCGCAGCTCGCGCCACTGGGCATCGTGCGTCTCCCACCAGTCGCCGATGTCGCCCAAGTACTCGCTGTAGCTCTCCAGCCAACTGATCGCCGGATAGTGGCGTCCATTGGCCAGCAAGCGGTCCAGTGCCCAGAAACAACGGATGAAGCGACGAGTGTGCTGGGTAACCGGCTCGGAGAAATCGCCACCCGGCGGCGATACCGCCCCAATAACGGACACGGAGCCCCGCTCGCCAGAGAGCGTCTGAACCATGCCTGCCCGTTCGTAGAACCCGGCCAGACGACTGGGCAAATAGGCAGGGAATCCCTCGTCAGCAGGCATCTCTTCGAGGCGACCGGACAGCTCACGCAAAGCCTCGGCCCAACGACTGGTGGAATCAGCCATGACCGCCACATCATAGCCCATGTCGCGATAATACTCCGCCAAGGTGATGCCCGTGTAAATGCTCACCTCGCGCGCGGCCACGGGCATGTTCGAGGTGTTGGCGATCAGGATGGTGCGCTCCATCAGGGAGCGGCCAGAGCGGGGATCGACCAGTTGGGGAAACTCCTTCAGCACATCGGTCATCTCGTTGCCACGCTCGCCGCAGCCGATATAGACGATGATCTGGGCTTCGGCCCACTTTGCCAGCGACTGCTGGGTCATGGTCTTGCCGGTGCCGAAGCCGCCCGGAATCGCGGCTGCGCCCCCCTTGGCGAGAGGGAAGAAGGTATCGATCACCCGCAGCCCCGTGGTCAATGGCTCGCCCATGGCCAAGCGCTTGCCCACGGGACGCGGCCTGCGCACTGGCCAGTAGTGGCACATGCTCAGCTCCTGCTCCCCGGCAGTGCCGGTCAGACGACAGACCACCTGGTCTCCCAGATAGTCGCCGGCTGGCGAGATCTGCGTCACTCGCCCCTCGGACCCCGGTGGCACCAGCAGGCGGTGCTCGATACTGCCGGTCTCCTGGACCAGACCAAACAGACTGCCCGGCGCCACCTCGTCCCCTACCTCGCAGGCGGGAACAAAGGGCCACACGCGAGTCTCGTCCAAGGCCTCGGGCTTCTCACCCCGGTCAATCATCGCCCCGGATGCGGCCATGATCCGCTCCAGAGGGCGCTGGATGCCGTCGTAGATATTGCCCAGCAACCCCGGCCCAAGCTTCACCGACAGCGGGCGCCCCGTGCAGTACACCGGCTCGCCCGGACGCAAGCCACTGGTGTTCTCGTACACTTGGAGGGTCGCTGTGCCGTCATCCAGGCGGATCACCTCGCCGATCAGGCGCAGGTCCCCCACCTCGACGACCTCGAGCATCCCGGCCTCGGCCATGTTTCGGGCATGGACGATGGGGCCATTCACTCGCACGACCTCGCCAACCGTGGCGGGAGTCGATGCGGATTGTCGTGGATCGGACATAGACAGGGGGTTCCTAGAAGTCTATCTCGCCAGCCAGGAGCGTGCGCAGCCGTTCACGCAGCCGCTTGCGCCGGGTGGCGTAGGTGTTGTCGAACTGACGGCGCCCGTCGTGGCTCTTGGCCACGACTCCCCCCACGATGGTCGCATCCGCCACCACGGTCAGCCCAGCCGGCTCGATGCCGAGGGTCGTCAGGCATGGTGGAGAGAGGAGGTCGAGATCGGCGGGGCGCACCCGGATCGTCGCCTCCCCGGGGCCAAGAGCCGCGAGGGCTTCGGCAAGCAGTTCGCCCAACGAACGCCGGTACTCCTCCGCTGGCAGACTCTCGGCGACGGTCAGTGCCTCGTCCAGGCAACGCTCGATGATCTCCTCGCGGGCCAGCAGTCGGCGACGGCGGATCTCTTGGGCCACGGTGGCCAAGACGGCCCGGCTCTGCGTGGCCGCCCTCTCACCTGCCCGGGCCAGGGCCTGCTCGCGCTCGGACGCCTGGGCGGTCTCCGCCTGTTTGCAGGCCTTGTCCGCGTCGCGCTTGGCACGAGTGAGAGCCCGTTCCGCCTTGCGCTTCGCGTCCTTCAGGATCTCGTCGCGGAGTTTCTGTTCCTGTTCGTTCATCGATACCTGCTCGTTACTGGGAATCATCGCTTACCAGGCGGATGCCGACCGCCTCGTAGATGAGCTCTTCCAGGCTCTTGCGCTCGCCTTCCGGACCCCAGACACTCTCGATGGTCACGATATAGGGGGGCTCGGCGGCCAATCGATGGGCCGTGACATCGGCCTCCAGCCAGCTCTCCACCTGCTCGCTCAGGAGCAGAATCCGGCAGGCTGTGTCGCCCTTCGCCTGGGAGAAGGCCGTGGCGGCCGTCCCGGCAGAATCGACCGCCAGCCCAGTCACTCCCGCGAAGCGGAAGCCCAGAACCGTGTCCTGATCGGCGATGATGTGGAAAGACACTGGGGACCGCCCGGCTATAGCTTGGCAATCAGGAAGATGCTGACGATAAGCCCGAAGATCGCGATTCCCTCGCCCAGACCGGCGAAGACGATCGCCTTGGTCAGGATCTCAGGCTTCTCGGCGGCGGCACCCATGGCGGCGGCCCCAACCTTGCCCACGGCAAAGGCGGCGGCAAGACAGGCGCCAGACATGGTGATAGCTACCGCGAGAAACCCCATCGCCTTGGGGTCCGCGAGGACCCCCGTCGCCTTGGGGTCTGCGGCAGGCTTGGCGCCCTGCCCCT
>JABGQJ010001799.1 GCA_018648945.1 Victivallales bacterium | reverse complement strand
AGCGAACCTGGGCGCTGACCAGCTGACCATCTTTCCATGCGATATCGACAACGAAACCACCGCGGGCTTTGAGGCCTGTGACTTTACCTGTTGGCCAGGCTTTCGGTAGAGAGGGAAGCAGGTGGAGAATTGAATATTTAAGATTGGAGATTGGAGATTGGTCTCCGGAATCGGAGTCTTTCTCCGAATTTTCAATTTTCAATCTTCTATTTTCAATTCTCATATGCGACTGCAGCAGCATTTCACAGACCCCGGAGGCGTAGCCGAAATTGCCGTCGATCTGGAAGGGGGGGTGGTAGCCGAGCAGGTTGTTGTAGTAATTGCCTTTGATCTGTTCATTGAGCAGCTTGTAGGCTCGATCTCCATCGTGCAGGCGGGCCCAGACATTTATCTTCCAGGCTTTGCTCCAGCCAGTGGCTCCATCACCACGTGCATTCATTGAGACCTTGGCTGCCTCGGCAAGCTTGGGTGTTGCCACTGGCGAAATCTGCCGGCCCGGGTG
>JABGQJ010001798.1 GCA_018648945.1 Victivallales bacterium | reverse complement strand
GAAAGTCGACCCTGCTCCGGGTACTGAACGGTCTGGTGCCGGCCACCTCGGGTTCCGTCGTAGTCGACGGGACCGAGGTGGTCGGCGCATCCGCGGCCACCCTTCGCCAGGTCAGGTCACGAATCGGGATGATCTTCCAGACCTTCAACCTGGTCAACCGCACCAGCGTGTTAAACAACGTTCTCATGGGTCGCCTGTCGGTCGTGCCGGCGTGGCGCTCCACGCTGGGCCTCTGGCCGGCTGAAGACCGGGAGGCTGCGATGGCCGCCCTGGAGAGGGTGGGTATCGTCGACAAGGCCTACGTGAGGGCCTCGAACCTGTCGGGTGGCCAGCAGCAACGGGTCGGAATAGCACGCGCCCTTGCCCAGGAACCTGGCCTGATGCTGGCCGACGAACCGGTCGCCGCCCTGGACCCGGTGACCAGCCGCCAGGTAATGGGCGACCTCCAGAAGATCAACCGAGAACTCGGCATCACCACACTGGTGAACCTGCACTTCCTGGA
>JABGQJ010001797.1 GCA_018648945.1 Victivallales bacterium | reverse complement strand
GTCGACGGCGCGACGATCAGCCCCGCGGCCGAGGAGATGCTCAACTTCGTCGACGACAACTGCAACTCGATCACCGACGAGGGCACGTCCTTCTTCGACGACGACGGCGACGGTCAGACCGAGGCGGTGGGCGACTGCAACGACGACGACCCGGGCGTGCACACGGGCGCGGCGGAGCTGTGCGACCTGCTGGACCAGGACTGCGACTTCGAGATCGACGAGGACTTCGACGGCGACGGCGACGGGCACACCACCTGCGCCGGCGACTGCGATGACGGCGACGGGGCCGTCTACCCGGGCAACCCCGAGGTCTGCGACACCATCGACAACGACTGCGATGGCCTGCTCGAGAACGTGCCGGCGATCGACGTCTTCGACGGCTCGACTGCGGCGGGGGTCGACCTGGACCTGCGCTACAGCCCGACGGTGGCGGGCCTCGGTGTGCTGGAGGCCAGCTGGACGGACGACCCGGGCGCTGACGGCTTCGAGGTGGCGATCGGCAG
>JABGQJ010001796.1 GCA_018648945.1 Victivallales bacterium | reverse complement strand
CAGAACGCCTTCGAGCAGGCGCAGCACGCCAGCCAGGCCAAGAGCGAGGTCGTGGCCAACATGAGCCACGAAATTCGCACCCCGATGAACGGCATTATCGGGATGACCGACCTGACGCTGGAAACCGACCTGACGTGGGAACAGCAAGACAACCTGGAAACGGTGAAAAGGTCGGCCGACGCCCTGCTCGGAATTATCGACAGCATTCTCGACTTCTCCAAGATCGAGGCGGGCCGAATGGACCTGGAGTCGGTAGAGTTCGACCTGCCCGAGTTAGTGGCAGACTCCATCGAGATACTGGCACTGCGGGCCCAGGCAAAGAACCTGGAACTAACCTACGAACTGGCTTCAGGGCTGCCGACCAAAATGGAAGGTGACCCCCTCAGAGTCAGGCAGGTCCTGATAAACCTGATTGGCAACGCCATCAAGTTCACCGAGACCGGCGAGGTAGTGCTTCGGGTCTCCCAGCTTCCCGCTCCGGAAGAAAGCAAGGACGACCTGAA
>JABGQJ010001795.1 GCA_018648945.1 Victivallales bacterium | reverse complement strand
CCGTCCGCATGAGCATCAAAACGCGGCCGTCTTTCAACTCGACGCAGGCGTTTTCCCAGCATCCACCATCCGCAGGTCGTATTCGCCGACTGTCGCGCCACGTTTCGCCGTCGTCGTCCGACAGGCAGCAGTAGCAGGTCTCTCCTTCCCACACTTCGATCAAAATGCGCCCCGTGCTCAGGCGGAGTCCGCGTCCGTTGGTCAAACCGGTGTACGCCCCTTCCGGACTGAGCTGTTTCTCCGAACGGAATGTCTTCCCTTCATCGCTCGATGTCCGCATTACGATGCGGCAATCGGTCAGCTCCGTATTCTTCTGGCCGTGGAACAGGGCGATGCGTCCGTCGCGCAGGCGGAGGAAGTTTACCTCCATGACATTGCAGCCGCCGTCATTTTCGACCAGCGTGTATTTCGTCCCCCATGTCTTCCCCCGATCTGCGGAAACTCTGCCGACCAGGCGCGCGGGAGCGTGGTCCGCCCCGCTGCTTTCGTAAAATTCGGTCCAG
>JABGQJ010001794.1 GCA_018648945.1 Victivallales bacterium | reverse complement strand
CCAGTTCCCCACGCGTTTGGAAACAAAGGCGATCCGATTGCCGGTCGGAGACCACACTGCGTTCATATCCCCCTCCGGGTGGTGGGTTATCTCGATCGGATCCCCTCCGTCGGCGTCAATCACGTAGATCTCCAGGTTCCCGCTGCGATCCGACTCGAAGACGATCCGGCTACCATCCGGAGACCACGAAGAAGCCGGAGCGACCCAACCGTGCGTTAGTTTGGCCACATTCCCGGTTTCCAGGTCCAGCACATACACTTCGCCATCTCCCTCCCGAAAAGATTGGAAGGCGATGCGCTTGCCGTCCGGAGACCAGGAGGGAGAAAAGTCGTCGTCGTCGTTGTTCGTCAGGTTGACCGGATGGCTGCCATCGGCATCCACCACATAAATCTCGAAGTTGCCATCTCGGTTGGTAGAGAAGGCGATCTTCGTCCCGTCTGGAGACCATGAAGGAGTATCATCTTTCCCTTCAGTCATCGTCAGGTTGACCGGATAGCTGCCAT
>JABGQJ010001793.1 GCA_018648945.1 Victivallales bacterium | reverse complement strand
GAAGTGAGTTGGCCGGCTGAGATTCCCTATGCTCGGCGGCAGAAGGCCGTCTATCAGTTGGAGCTTTTCAAGCGATGAGGCGCACCGCAGTCAAACACCACGTCCACTGCTTTACCCTGGTCGAACTGCTGGCCGCGATGGCGGTGCTCACCATCATGATGGGCTTTCTCTTCAAGTTCCTCCAGACCGCTCAGCAGGCCTGGAGTCTGAGCGACTCCAACGCCCGTATTTACCAGAACGCTCAGATTGCTTTCGATCTCCTTGGCCATGACCTGCGTTGCGCCATCGCCAGCGACACCGAGGATGCCGAGATCCCGTTCTGGACCAGCGGGACTCACGATGCGGCCGACTCAGCTAAACAGGATGTGATTTGCTTCGTCGCAGCTGTCGAAGCGAGGAATGACGATGCGGAGAGCCGGATGGTCGAGGTGAAATACTCACACCACACTGACGAGGGCGGCGATCCTGACCAGAGCTACTGGTTGAGGCGGTCCCTGACATCC
>JABGQJ010001792.1 GCA_018648945.1 Victivallales bacterium | reverse complement strand
CACGGCCGTGCTCCGCCATTACCCCGCGAATCTCCCGCATCCACTTGCGCACACTCAGCGCCACGCCGCTGCCAACCCAGGGCCCCCAATGGTACAGGTGCGAGGAGACGGCATCCTGGTAGTCGAGCGACCCCAGCGCAAACGTCCGACGATACCATCCATATCCCATACTTCCCGGCGGACCGCAGGTTCCCACAACCGTGCAACCGGGGTCGACTTCCTTGAGCGTCTCGTACGTCTCCTTCATCAGGCGAACCCACTTCTCCGGGCACTCCCGGTACTGGTAGTACGGCTCATTCGTCACCTCCCAGTAACGAATCCGTCCCTTGAAATGCTGGGCCATCGGCCTTACGTAGTCCTCGATCCAGGCCTTCATGTACGCATCAAAATCCCCTGCTTTCCACAGCTCATTGAGCCACTTCGCCTTCCAGCCTTCGCTGATCGAGTGGCACGCCCAGAAGTCGAATTTCTCGTGGTATTCACACCCGCGCTCGATCCGGTCG
>JABGQJ010001791.1 GCA_018648945.1 Victivallales bacterium | reverse complement strand
CATGCCGAAAAATTGCCTAAAATCAATGCACTAAAAACCTGTACTAAAATGGCCTAGTCAACAGCTTGAGAGAGAATTGGCCGATAGAGAGAGATTTTGGAGAGATTGGCTTAGCCGCGGTCAACAGCTTCATCTTGAAGGCAGCGCAGAAGCTGGGAATTCTGACGGCGCCCACCTCGTTGGGAGACTGTTGCGAACAAGATAATGGCGGAGGGGGTGGGATTCGAACCCACGGTACCCGCAAAGGTACACCGGTTTTCGAGACCGGCACAATCGACCACTCTGTCACCCCTCCGCGGGGATAGCGCCATTATTTGGCGATCATATCGGGCGCGGTCGGTTATAAAGAGAGCCGGTGCTTTAGTGCAAGGGATTATACGTATTCGGGCAAGCAATTTTCCCGTGCCGCAACCTTGTTTTGCGGCTCTGGGCCGTTGACAAAGGGCCGTGCGGGGCGTATATCCGCGCCGACCTGGGCGGCGTTTGCGCCGCCTGAACTGTTTC
>JABGQJ010001790.1 GCA_018648945.1 Victivallales bacterium | reverse complement strand
GTTGATCGGGGAGGCAAGGCGGACCACCAGTTCGTTGTCCTGTCCCGGCGGGGCGAGAGCATCGGTCGCCGCGAAGTGCTGGGGCACCAGGGCATTGGCGCTGGTGCCGAGGAGCTGGCCATTCAGCCAGATCGTGGCGAAGCAGTCAAGGCCCTCGAAGACCAAATCCGTCGCCGGATAGTCCGGGCTGGCGAACTCGCGGCGGTACCACCATTCGTGGAACTCCAGGGGGCGGAGGAGGGTCGTGTTCAGGCCGAAGAACGGCTCCGGCAATTCGCCCGCCCGCACCAGGTCCAGCTCCACATTGCCGGGAACTTCGGCTGGTAGCGTGGGCAGGTCCAGGGCTGCCAGTTCAGCGGGGGAGCCAGCCTGCTGGGTGCCCTCCAGGAAGTGAGTCAGTGCCCAGGTGCCATCGAGGGATAGTGTGTCCATCAGGAATCTCCTGTAGGTGGCGTGCGCCTTGGCGTGGTCTTGGCTTTCGCGGTAGCGTGGCCTTGGTTCCTG
>JABGQJ010000179.1 GCA_018648945.1 Victivallales bacterium | reverse complement strand
GTCCAGGTGAGTCCCCCCCTCCCACCCCGTGACGATGAGAACTGACCAAGAGAGTGTATGCATGGCCCGTACCCTTACCGACGCCGAACCCGGTGACAGAGTCCGAATCCATCGCGTCCTGCCAGGTGGCGGCCCGATTCGGCAACGCCTGCTGGACATGGGCATCACGCGGGGCTGCGAACTCCTGGTGGAGCGCAAGGCACCCTTGGGTGATCCTGTGGAGGTCGCGGTGAAAGGCTGCCATCTGGCCATCCGCAAGACCGAAGCCGCCTTCATCGAGATCGACGAATGACCGAAGAACCCCAGCCGACCTTCACGGTCGCCGTGGCCGGCAACCCCAATGCTGGCAAGACGACCCTGTTCAATATGCTCACGGGTGCGAACCAGACCGTCGGCAATTACCCCGGGGTGACCGTCGAGAAGAAGACTGGCTTGGCCACGGGCGAACGCTGTCGGCTGGAGATCGTGGATCTGCCAGGAACGTATTCCCTAACCGCCTACTCCCAGGAAGAGGTGGTCGCACGGGACTTCATCATCAACGACAGACCGGACGTGGTCGTGAGCGTTGTCGATGCCTCGAACCTGGAACGGAATCTCTACCTCACCCTCCAGCTGGCCGAGATGGGAGCCCAGTTGGTGGTTGCGCTGAACATGCACGACATTGCCGAGCACCGCGGCATCCGCATCGACACTGCCGAGCTCTCCCGGCTACTCGGCGTACCGGTGGTCATCACCGTCGGCAATCGCGGCCAAGGCAAACGGGAGCTGCTCTCGGTTCTTGAAGACCTCCTTCTTGGTGGTACCAGGACCAAGCCGACGAACCCCACCTACGGTCCGGAACTGGAACCAGCGGTCAGCGAACTCGCCAAGGCGCTCCGGGAAGACCAAGCCCTCGGGAATCGGTTCCCTAGCCGCTGGCTCGCAGTCAAGCTCCTGGAGCATGACGAACGCAGCCGAGACCGGGTCCTGCGGGAGGCCGCGGCCCCCACCGGCATCCTGGCTTTGGCCGACCGACTTGCGGACCATGTGCGGAAGCGGCAGAACGAGGACCCCGCGGTCTTCGTCGCGGAACACCGCTACGGACATGCTGCCGGCGTGGTCCGCGACTGCGTCGAGGTGCATGACCAGGGGCGCAGCCTCACCGATGCCATCGACACCATCGTCTGCCACCGCGGCCTGGGCTTCTTCTTCGTGGCCCTGATCGTGTTTGTGAGCTTCAAGGTCACCTTCTTCCTGGCCGACGGCCTCAACTGGATTCCCTGGATCGGGGGGTGGCGCAGCCCGGTGGGGGTCAGTGCCTGGATCTTCGACGATTGGCTCCCGACCCTGGTGAGTGGCATGGCGGAAGGGCCGCTGAAATCCATGGTCCTTGATGGGGCCATCGCCGGCGTGGGTGGCGTCATGGGCTTCGTGCCGCTGATCTTCGTCATGTTCCTGATGCTGGGCGTCATCGAGGACTCCGGCTACATCGCCCGCATTGCATTCGTGCTGGACCGGGTGCTTCGCGCCTTCGGTCTGCAAGGCAAGAGCATCCTCGCCATGATCGTGTCCGGCGGCATCGCCGGCGGCTGCGCCGTGCCCGGAGTCATGGCCACGCGCACATTGCGCGAAGAGAAGGACCGCCTGGTGACCATGCTCGTGGTCCCCTTCATGAACTGCGGGGCGAAAATGCCTGTCTTCGCCGTCCTTATCGCCGCGTTCTTCGGAAACTACCGGGGAGAGATGCTCTGGTTCCTCGCCGCTCTCTCCTGGGTCTTCGCCCTCCTCGCGGCCCTCATCCTTCGTCGCTTCGTGATCCGGGGAGAGCAGACTCCCTTTGTCATGGAGCTGCCCCCCTACCATGTGCCGACCCTCCGGAATGTCCTCATGATCTCCATAGAGCGGAGCTGGATGTACCTGAAGAAGGCGGGCACGGTCATCCTTGCCGTGAGCATCGTTCTTTGGGCGCTCATGTTCTTCCCTCGCCAGGACACGGCGGAGTTCGAGCACCAGCGAGGAGAACTGAGGACGTCGATGGAAACGGCTGCCCCCAAGCAGGCGCAATCCATCGAGCGGGAACTCCACACCCTCGCGGACAAGCAGCAGCAGAGCCAGATCGAGCATTCCTTCGCCGGTCGCTTCGGCCGCGGCCTGGAACCCCTCTCCCAACTGGCGGGATTGGGCTGGCGAGAGAACATCGCC
Organism: Victivallales bacterium; assembly: GCA_018648945.1. The sequence goes on along the minus strand of JABGQJ010000179.1, from coordinate 9,989 downwards.
CTGCTCGGGGGCTTCGCCGCCAAGGAGGTCATCATCAGCACCATGGGGATGGCCTACAGTCTCGGGGAGGTGGAAGCGGAGGAAGATGTGGCCGGGGATATGCCGCTGGTCGTGGCTCTCCGAGAAGACAAGAAATGGAACCCCTTGCGCGCATTCGCACTCATTGTCTTTGTGATGCTCTACGCGCCATGCCTGGTGACTGTGGCCGCCATCTGGCGAGAGAGCGGATCATGGAAGTGGGCCACGTTCTCCGTGATCTACAGCACCACCATCGCGCTCGTCGTGTCGGTCATGGTATACCAAGTGGGATCGGCTCTCGGTATCGGTTGCTGACAGGGAAGGTCCAGACATGTACCAACAGATCCTGGTCGCGATCATCGTGGGGTTCTGCCTGCTCTACGCGGCACGCAAGATCGTGCGCATCCTGCGTGGTCAGGACAGCGATGGCTGCGCGTTCTGTTCCGGAGGAACCCCCAAGGGCAAGACGAATGCCCCGTGCATGGGCTGTAGTCAGCGGGACAGCTGCCCCTCAACCGACCAGCAGGGCGAGCCCGACCAGCACCAGCCCGATTGATCCCGACCAGGGGCTGCGGGCCCGACGGAGGCTGAGCGCTGGCAACAGCCCCCGATGGAACCAGGGGCTTGCCACGATCACTCCGACGCCGCGTCGGCGTCCCGGAAGCGGCAGTCACGCCCTTGGCACGGGCTGCGAGAACAACTGGCGCAGCGACGTTGCCTGCCACTGCGGCCCGCAACGTGCAGGATGCTGCCAGCCAGCAGCGCAAATGCCCCGCCGCGGGCCAGGCCGCGGATGAAATCCCTTCGCGTCGCCTTCCTCATCCCCCCCCCTTCGCCACGAAGATGCGGACCTGCATCTGCTTCGGATCAAGGACCAGCGCGCGACCCTTCGAGTCCGTCGCCGCATCAGCCAGAAAGGTCTTGAGGATGAATGCCTTGGGCGGCGCGACCACGCAGTCCAGCTCGCCGTCGGGATGGAGAACCTTCACGAGGTCGGGCTTCTTCTCGACCACCAGCAGGCGGCCATCGGGGAACGTGGCCAGATGAGCGGGATTGCAGCAACCGCCGAATTCCTCGATTGCCTCCCCACGCTTGCCGAAACGCCCGAGCATCTGACCGGTGGTGGAGTAGTGCACCACCGCGTGCCTGCCACCATCCGTGACCCAGAAGGTGTCGTCCAGAGCACGTGTGACATCAAAATGCACGCTCGGGGCATCGCCTTCGCCCTCGGGAGCCCCCTCATTGGTGATGCGCGCCAGCTCGTTGCCCGCCAGATCGAAGACCCAGACCGCCCGGGTCCCCGAGTCACCAGCCATCACGGTGCGTTCGCCCACCGCGATGGAGCCGACCAAGGCCCGCTTCCCCAGATCCCGCCATTCAGTCACTTTGCCCGTCGCCAGGTCCAAAACCCCGAGACACCGCCCCAACCCCAGATAGAGACGTCCATCGGGCCCAAAGGCAGCGCAATGGGGCGCTCTGTCCAGATCCCCGTATTCGCGCACGAAATCCCCGTTCGGCTCGTATACGAGAACACGGAAGCGGGCCAGCACATAGATCCGGTCATCCGGGCCGACTGCCAGCCCACGCACCCGCTTCGCGTCCAGATTGATGGGCGGCAGTTCCCGGTACTTCACCTGTTCCGGTGCCACGCGACGGGGGTGGACGATATGCTCGCCTTCGGAGGTGCTTGATCGCGGGCGCCAGTGCACCAGCGCCGCCCCCCCAAACAGCAGCGCAACCAACAGCACCAGAATCAGAATATCAGCGCGGGAGTCTCTAGGACCTTTCGGCTTCATCGTGCATCCTTACGGTTGAGTACCCACATCCAGACAGACCATGCGGGTCGAGTCCCGCAGGATCAAGCGCCTGCCAGCCAGGGCCAACGGGCCCCAGGCATCGCGGCCATTGAGAATCCTGACCCGCCCAAGTTCCTCGTAACGGGAGGTCGAGGCCCGGAGCATGGTTAGGGTTCCCCGATCATCCAACGCATAGATCTTGCCGTCACCAACCACCCAAGGTCCCAAGCCGAAGCGTCGCTCAGGGCCGCTGCGCCACGCCACGCCAACATCGGGATGCCAGCAGGCGAACTGCTCGCGGTACTGCCCCGCATCCTTCGGGAGAACACCGAAGAGACATCCCTCGACCAGCACCGGCGTTTGCTGTTCGCAAGCAAGAACCGTCTTCTCCACCGGGCGAACAGCCGCGACCGACCGACCGTCCGCTGCCAGCTCCAGAATGGCACTGCCAGCCCCATGTCCGGAGGTCACGAAGAGGCGGCCAGGATCGATCTGCACCGGACACGGAGCCACGATACGTTTGTCCCAGGCGGTAGTCTCCCAGACCACTTGCCCCACCCCATCGCCAGTCGCAAGCACGCAGACCACTCCCCCCAGGGCCGCGTAGACGTAGGTGGAGACACCAGCGATCTCCATGGGCATGACCGACGCATGAGACATCTGCCAGCGGTCGGGATTGGGCGTCCGCCAGCGGATTTCCCCGCTCGCACAATCCACCCCAAGCAGCAGATCCTTGCCAGCGGGTGCCAGAACGACGACATCGCCAGCCAGCAGCGGGCACTGCGCGGTGTACCAGAGCGGAGCCGTCGCGCCGTATTCGCGCACCAAATCCATGCCCCACAAGAACTCCCCTGTCTGGCGCTCTACGCACATCACCTGGCACTTGGGACCGATCGTCACCACGTACTTCTCATTCACTGCCGGAACGGTCCGCGACATGCCATGGTTGCGCTTGACCTCCACGGGGTAGGAACTCCGCCAGATCTCTTGCCCGCTCACCAACGAGAAACAGCGCAAGGCATCGCGGTGCTTCTCTTCGTCGTAGTCCAGCACATAGACGCGACCGCCATAGACAGCGGCTCCTGCGTGGCCGTCCCCCAGCTCGATCTGCCAGAGTCGGGGGGGGCCGGCCGCTGGCCATGCGTCGGCCAGAGCAACCCCATCATGGGACACATTGTCGCGTCTGCCGCCGCGGAACGCGGGCCATGTCCCCACCAACGGCTCGGGGTCCAGCGGCGGTTCCGGCCCCAAGCGCACCGTCTCCACCAGCACGCGGTTGCAGTGCTCGCCCGGATCTATAACCGGCGCGACCACTGCGACCTGCGACGCCAGCCGCGGCGACACGGCATGAGCAGGCCCAAGCAGTGTCCAGGTCCGCAGAACCATGGCCCCGACGGCCGAACCAAAAACCAGGAGAGTGGCGGGAAGAATTCGTTTCATAGGTACACCCAACATATGTGCTGGGAACCTAGCCGCCAGGCAGCCCCAAGACAACCGTGGAGGAGTGAACTCCCTGTGAACATACCCGCCGTCAGCCAACGCCCATGCCTATGGCAACCCCCCGGGCTGTTCAGTTCTGGGCAGGAGAAAGCCCCGCCTCGTGCGTCGCGCCGGGGCACCAGCTCCAGGGGAAAACGGACGACGGCCTAGAAGTGGTAGGTCATGCCGGCGCTGACGCCGTTCTGATACATGCTGAAGCTGGTTCCCTTGCCCATGCCACCCATCTGCGACCCATCGTCAGTGAGGCTGTTATAGAAGGCATGGACGTAGGTGGCATGCAGATCCAGCTTCTCGCTCCACCGATAGGTGAAGCCGAGGGCCACATGCGTCTCCATAATCGCTGGGAACAGACCATTGGCGAACACCGCGCTGCTGTCGATCGGCGACTTGCCGTATGACACCCCGGCGCGCAGCGTCAAGTCCTCGTTCGCCTCCCACTCCACGCCGAGCTTGACACAGTGTTGGTCATCCCAGCCGAACCCACCGGCATTGGGTTCGTCGCCCCACTGCGGCACGCCGCTCCAATGCACGAAACGGTAGTCGAGCATCACCTCGACCGACTCGGTCACAGCGTAGGATATGCCGACCTGCACTTGCTCGGGAAGGCTGAGCGGTTTGTGCATCAGATCTGTGTATTTGTCCCACACTTCCTGGCGCTGTTCGGAGAGATACGAGAGACCAATGCTAAGGCGATCCCACCTCTTCAGCACGCCGACGCTGTAGCCAATCCCCCACGCGTAGTCCCAGTCGTCGGCAGACGGGGCCACGCCGTCGAACATGTCGGTGCGGATGCGCGACAGGACAACAACCGGACCGGCTCCCACACTCCAGCCGTCACCAAGGTCCACGGCCCCGGCCAACACCAATTTGCCGACACCATACTGGGCGCTGGAATCCCCGCCGAAGTAGGGGATGCGGGCATTGTCGTAGTCCGTCCCCATGCCCGAGGAGCCAAAGAAACCGACGCCCCAATGCACGCCAAGCCACTCCCCCAGCTTGGCACTGAAGGTGGGAATCAGATACACGCTGTCGTCCGTGCTCTTGTCCGTGAGGCTGCCAAAGGCAGGGGACGAATCAAGGGAACGGGTGGGCATGAGGAGGTGCATGGACGAACTGAACTGCCGGTCCAGCTCGGTCAACGACGCAGGATTGAGGAGCACCCAACTGCTGTTCTTCACACTCGCCACGCCAGCCCCCCCCAGGGATTTCTGAATGGGCCCCATCCCGATCAGGTTCACTCCCTCGGTAGCATGCACGCCGCCTCCCATCGCGGCAAGAAACAGGGCCAGAGAAGCGACGGATCGAATACACATGAAGCGAAAAGCCATGGGGACCACCCTTTGCGTGTCCAACGTGAAGAAGGCCTGGGAACTGAGTGGCGAAGGCAACCAAGCGCTTCACCACATTTGCTGCCGATTCGCTAGGCAGCTTGAAAAGATGACACACCATCACCTTCATTCAATAGGCATACCGCACATAATTGCTACAATTTCAGTATCTTCACAGAACACGACGAGCCGAATGCAATGGCCAGCCACGTGAAGAGACCGGCTGCCACTGCCATGTTCCCCTGCCCAGACCGGGGCCGCCCCGTCCCCCGGTGCGGGAAAAGCGAAGTCCCGGTCTGTCCGGTTCATTGTGGTTCACTTCGTTGGCAGGTAGAAGACGCAGGCCCAGCGGTCAGGGCCTCGACTGTCTGGAAGTGAGGCACGCGCTATGCCAACTCTCATCGCGCCGTGCCCTTGCTCGGCATCAGAGAGTCCTTGGCCATGCTGCCCCCGAAGTGCGCACCCCATGGCCATGCAGAGCCTGCGCATGGGTGCCGCAGCTCTCCTCGTCAGCGCCGAGCACTGGGGGCTGACGCTGGAGAGGCGAAGCGACCCAAGCGACCAAAGGGACGAACGATCCTGGCGGAGCCTCACCGCACCGCCGACGGCCCTCTCTCCTGAATCCTGACTCCCGACTCCTGAATTCTGAATTCTGGAATCCCGAATCCCCCCATTCGCGAAATCCGGTGTAGAGTAGACCACCAACCCCACGCCGGGAGGCAGATCCTGCAAAAGCAAGAACGTCTTCTCTACGTCTTGGTCCTTGTCATCCTCGTCGGGTCCGCCGCAGCTGGGATCGCAACGACTGGCCTGGTGCCAAGCCTGAAGGGCCTGTGGGACATTCAGTCCCATCCCGCCCGACTTCTGAACGACTTCACGCAGGCTACGAACGACGGTGCCGCGTTGCTCAACGCCGCGCTGGTGGCATTGTTCGGCCTTGCCCTGATCCGAATCAACCGCGTGCGCCTCTCGGGGCCGACGATCGCGGCGGTGTTCACGCTGTTCGGATTTGGCCTGTTTGGGAAGACGCCCCTCAACATCCTGCCGATCATGACGGGAGTGTACATCGCCGCCCGCATCGCGCGCAAGGAGTTCCGCGAGTACATCATCATCGCCCTCTTCGGCACCGCCCTCGGTCCGCTTGTGTCGCTGCTCGCCGTGGAGCTCGCGCGGCCCCCGCTCCTGCAGATCCCGATCGCTGTCTTCGCGGGACTGCTTGCCGGGATCGTTCTGCCGGCTGCCGCCATCGTCATGCTCCGCCTCCATCAGGGCTACAACCTGTACAATATCGGCCTCACGACCGGCTTCATCGCTCTCTTCGCCGCCGCAGTGGTCTTCGGGCAGGGCAAGCAGTTGGCGGGGGGCAGTGTGTGGAACAGCCAACCCTCGCTCCTTCTTCAGTGGCTCATTCCCACCATATCGGCACTCCTTATCCTCGCGGGCCTGTCGGCAGGCCGCATGGACGCGCTGCGCAGTTTCCGGCGAATCCTCAAGCTGCCCGGCCGGCTTCCTTCCGACTTTATGGATATGGAGACCGTCGCCGGTTCGCTCGTCAACATGGGGGTCATGGGGATTGCCCTGTGGGGGTACGTCGTTCTGGTCGGCGCGGATCTGAGCGGCCCGGTCCTGGGTGGGCTCCTCACGGTCATGGGTTTCGCTGCGTTCGGAAAACACCCCGCGAATGTCTGGCCCGTCCTCGTGGGAGTCATGCTTGCTGCCGTGACCTTTGATCAGGATCTGTTCGCGCGGGGCGTGATTCTCGGGGCCCTCTTCGGCACCACGCTCGCGCCACTGGCCGGGCAGTTCGGCATCCCGATAGGGATACTCGCGGGGTTCCTGCATCTGTCCATCGTCATGCGCTCCGGTGCATGGCACGCCGGCATCGGTCTCTACAACAATGGCTTCGCGGGCGGCCTGACCGCCACGCTGCTGCTTGCCGTGATCGAGTGGTACCGCACCAACAACCCAACGGCGACGCCAGCCCGCGCAGGCAGCATGGCCTCCTTCAGAAAGGACCGCACATGAACCGCAAAGACTTCGTGCTGCAACTCATTGGCGAGATGGCACACTACGTCCTCGACACCGACCCGATGCGCATGGTCATGTCCCTCCATCAGGAAGAGGATGGGCTGCATCTGTGCATTCTGGACAGCATCAAGCGCGATGATGCGGAACTGGAGACCATTCGCACCTCGCTCAACACCAGTCACCGCCCGGAACTGGCTGGCTACTACGGCAGCATGGCCGGCTACGACGGGCTGGGGGAGGCGCGGCTGAATCTCATCGGCTGGCAAGTGAAGGGCGCCGACGTCAGCGATACGGGCAGCGGCACCCGCATCGACCTCTGGCTCGGCGGCGAGCGCTTCGACCCCGCCAGCTTCACCTTGCCCGACAACGACGACTAGAGACGCGCCGGGCTCGCGACGGTTTGCGTGTTCCTGGCCTGTCGCGACACTGGTTCCCAGCCCCGGGCAAGCCTGCTGAAGGCCCGCCTACTGCTCTGGCAACGCCGCGAGGCTGAGAGTCAGCCGACCCGCTGAGCACAGAACAGACAGGGCATCAAGGGTCACAAACGGGTTCATCACCTGCCGCCGTGTCACTGGCCCCCAGTCAGCCAGGGAACCGCCGTTTGCGGGCTCGGAAACCACGCGATAGTGCTTCCCCTCGGCGCGCCAGCCGCCATCCGGCAATCGCTTCGACTCCAGAATGTCCAAGGCCTCCTCGCAGCGCGCGTCGGCCAGATACCCCGCCTCGGCCATGACCTTCAGAGCGATCAGGATGTCGTAGTACCAGTAATGCGGGTAGCGCAGCTTGAGAAAGCTGTCATGGATCACGGCGCCGTCGCTTCGCCGACGGAACAGGCGACGTTGGAGAAAGGGCTCCGCACTGCGTTCCGCAGCCTGGCGAGACGCCACCGAGCCCGTCGCCTCTGCATGCCACGCCAAACCACGCAAGGGCAGCAACGTCTCGTGGAAGGAGGACGTATGGGCAGAGGTGCGCCGATCGCAATTCCACCCTCCGTCGGGCCACTGCCAACGGACTAGGTTGGCGGCAAGCTGGTCTGCCCGTTCATCCGCCAACCCCAGCGCCAGCACGGCGTACAGGGCATTCCCCTCCTGCGAAGCGCAGCGGCGGGCCCGTCCCGCAATGATCGGGACGCCAGGCCGCGACTTGTGGCGAGCCGCCTCGCGTTCCACAACTCGCTCGCGGGTCCGTTCGGGCGAGAGCCAATACTCGCACACCTGGTCGCGCAGCGGAACCAGCCTCTCGTCACCGGCCGGATAGCCCATGTCGGCCAGGCAGGACAAGGTCCAATGCGCCCCGGTGTATTTCCCATAGACGCTGGGCATACGCCCATCTCTCCCGCAGGTGGATAGCAGAGCCCGTGCCCGGTCCGAGGCGGGGATCTGCTCACGCTCCCTCGCAGCGCGTTCCGAATCCTCGGACATCCCACAGACATCGACCAAGGTCCGGAACCGCACGCAGGGATCATCGTGAAGCAAGAGCCTTTGCACCAAGCTGGCCATCGGGTTCTCCCGGATCGTGTGCCAGGCGGCGGGGGGAACCGCAGCACCCATCGCCCCAAATGCCACAAACCTATCGCGACCACGCCAGGCCGGCAAGGCCGGGCCTGTCCCCGGCTGGTGACCGCTCCCATTGGTGCTAGATTCATAGGTACCCTTCAGAGCAAATCGATCAGGGAGTGATCATGGGCGACCGCAAGAACATCCTGTTCATCACCAGCGACCAGCAGCACTGGTTCACCTTCGGCTACCTCAACCCCGAAGTGAAGACCCCGAACCTGGACCGGCTCGCCGCTCGCGGCATGGCCTTTCACCGGGCCTATACCGTCAATGCCACCTGCACGCCCACCCGCGCAAGCTGGATCACGGGGCTCTACCCCAGCCAACATGGGGCCTACAGTCTCGGCACCAAGCTTATGGAGGATGTCCCCACGATCGGCGACTACTTCCAGGCTGGCGGCTACCGCACCGCATTGGTCGGGAAGGCTCACTTCCAGCCCCTCAAGTCCACCGAGGAGTATCCCTCGCTGGAGGCCTATCCCACCTTGCACGACCTTGATTTCTGGCGCGACTTCAGCGGCCCTTTCTACGGCTTCGAGCGGGCCGAACTCGCCCGCAACCACACGGACGAGGGGCATGTGGGGCAGCACTACGCCTTGTGGATGATCGAGAAAGGCTACGACAACTGGCGCGACTACTTCCGCCCCAATGGCCAGGCGTTCGCCGAAGGGGACCCCCTGGCCGATTCTCCCCATGAACCCCGCAAGCCCGGAGAGGCCTGGGAGATTCCGGAAGAAATCCACTACAATGCCTGGATTGCCGAACGCACCAACGCCATCATGAGGGAATACGCCGAGGGCGGCGAGAACTTCTTCCTCTGGGCCAGCTTCTTCGATCCCCATCCCCAGTACATGGTCCCCGAGCCCTACGCCAGCATGTACGATCCCGAGGAGGTGACCGTCCCCGAACACAGCGAAGGCGAGTTCGAGGACAAGCCACCCTACTTTGCCCTATCCCAGCAACGCAAGCCCGACTTCAGCGCCTTCCAGGAACCCGAGGGCAACGGCCTCCACGGGGCCGGTTGCCACCTGCGGCCCCGCGAAGTCAAGGCCAAGCACATCGCCACCATGTACGGCATGATGACCATGCTCGACACCTATGTGGGCAAGATCATCGACCAGCTGGACGAACTGGGCCTCGCCGAGAGTACCCTCGTCTGCTTCACCAGCGATCACGGCGATTTCTGGGGCCAGCACGGGCTCACCGCCAAGGCAATCCATCACTACGAGGATCTCCTCCGCGTCCCCTTGCTCGTCAGCATGCCCGGCACCGTACCGGCAGGGACCATCTCCCAATCTCTGCAATCCACCGTCGATGTGGCCCAGACCTTCCTCAGCATTGCTGGCCTGCCCGTGCCGCGCACCATGGCTGGCGTGGACGAGAAGCCCGTGTGGCTCGGCGAAGCACCCACCATCCGCGACCATGTGATCGTGGAGAACCAGCACCAGCCAACCACCATGAACATGCGAACCTACATCGGCTCGCGCTACAAGATGACCGTCCACTACAAACGCGAGTACGGGGAACTCTACGACCTGCAGGAGGACCCTGGCGAGCTTGACAATCTCTGGGATATTCCCGACTGCCAGTCGCTCAAGGGCCAACTCCTCCTCCAGTTCCTCTACGGCGAAATGGCCAAAGCCCCCCGTCCCATGCCCCGCATCTGCGGAGCGTAGGGGGGCGGAATGATGGAATGATGGAATGATGGAATGATGGAATAGTGGAATGATGGAATAGTGGAATGATGGAATAGTGGAAGATTG
>JABGQJ010001789.1 GCA_018648945.1 Victivallales bacterium | reverse complement strand
CCGGCCCGGCACCCGAATAGCCAGACAGCAGCTGTATGACCTGCTGGCGCACCCTTGACAAGTCGGCTCCCAACTTGACGAGAACCTGGGCGGCAACGCCCTCGCCCTCGCGAATGAGCCCCAGCAGGATGTGCTCGGTGCCGATGTAGTTGTGCCCCAGCTGCAGTGCCTCGCGCAGCGACAGCTCAAGCACCTTCTTGGCACGTGGGGTGAACGGGATGTGACCGCTGGGTGAGCTGCCGCCCTGGCCGATCAGGTCCTCGACCTGACTGCGTACGGCCTCAAGCGAGATGCCGAGGGATTCCAGCGCCTTTGCTGCGACGCCCTCGCCCTCGTGGATGAGCCCCAAGAGGATGTGCTCGGTGCCGATGTAGTTGTGGTTGAGAAGGCGCGCCTCTTCCTGGGCCAGTACTACGACCCTGCGTGCCCTGTCCGTAAACCGCTCGAACAACCGGCTTCTCCTGTCCTGTCTTAACCCTTGTGGAATGTGCGGGCCGATGCCCA
>JABGQJ010001788.1 GCA_018648945.1 Victivallales bacterium | reverse complement strand
GTCGCGGTGGCGCGAACCGTGCGCCTGGGCCACATCTTCGATGACCTGCAGCCCATGGCGTTCCGCGATGTCGAGGATCGCGTCCATGTCGCACGGCATCCCGTGGATGTGCACGGGTATGATCGCGCGGGTGTGTGCGGTGATCCGCTCCTCGATGAGCCCAGGATCAATACAATACGTGGCGGGGTCGACATCGACGAACACGGGGATCGCTTGGTGGTGCAGAACGGCCGCCGCAGTGGCCCAATACGTGTGCGCGGTCGTGATGACCTCGTCGCCCGGCCCGATTCCCAACGCCATCATGCAGCAATCCAGGGCTGTGCCACAGGAGTTGACCGCGATGGCCTTCTTCGCGCCCTCGTGCTCGGCCAGCCCGTTCTGGAAGTCGTTCTCCTCCGGCAGCGGGAAGAAGTCGCCTCCCGGTTCCCCGGCTGCCGCGGTTACCCGCGTCACCGCATCGATATCGTCCTGCTCGTACACTCCGCCCATCGCGATGAACGGGACT
>JABGQJ010001787.1 GCA_018648945.1 Victivallales bacterium | reverse complement strand
CCGTGTTCTGGTCAGCAACGATGGCGTCAGCAACTGGCAGCAGGTCTGTTCCTTCAGCGTGCCCGGACGCGACGTGCGTGATCCCCACTTTCTCGACTTTGGCGATCGACTCTTCGTCTACTCTGGCACGTGGTTGTGCGACCCGGACGACGCGACCCGGTACGACATGAACGACCACCTCGGCTACGGCGTCGCCACAGCCGATGGCGTCCATTGGGACGATCCGCGCCCACTGGAAGGCACCTACGGCCACTACATCTGGCGCGCCGCTGCGCACGGCAACCGCGCCTACCTGTGCGGCCGACGACGCCGCGGCTTTGTCCCCGGACAGGCGGAGAGCCTGCCGGAGCTGATCCAGTCTGCCCTGCTGACCAGCGACGACGGCTGGGTATGGCGCTATGCGGGACTCTTCGCCGACGGTCACGGCGACGAAACCGCTTTTCTTTTCGAGAAGGATGGCAGTCTGCTGGCGCTGGTACGTGGCGCCGACGCGGTACCGGCGCGC
>JABGQJ010001786.1 GCA_018648945.1 Victivallales bacterium | reverse complement strand
CTTCACGCACGAGGGAGAGGTCCGCGCCGTGGATGGTGTCAGCCTGGCCATTCGGCGAGGCCGGACCACGGCCGTCGTGGGGGAGAGCGGCTGCGGCAAGAGCGTGACGGCCTATTCCATCTTGCGTCTGATCCAGAAGCCCGGGCGCATCCTGGGCGGTTCCATTCGCTACCAGCCCGCGACCGGGGAGGGCGTGGACATTCTCGGCCTCTCCGAGAAGTCCGAGGAGCTCTTCTCCCTGCGTGGTGGGGCGATCAGCATGATCTTCCAGGAGCCCATGACCTCGCTGAACCCGGTGTTCACCTGCGGCAACCAGATCGTCGAGGCGATTCGCCTGCACCGCAAGCTGTCCAAGGCCGAGGCCAAGGCCCTCGCGATTGACATGCTCGACAAGGTCGGCATCGTCAATCCCGCCCAGCGGTACCACTCGTTCCCTCACCAACTTTCCGGCGGGATGCGCCAGCGCGTGATGATCGCGATGGCGTTGTCGTGCGATCCGGAATTG
>JABGQJ010001785.1 GCA_018648945.1 Victivallales bacterium | reverse complement strand
CGTCGCCGATGTTGGTGATGTGAACATCGATCAGATAGGGCGCGCCGGCGGCCTGGGCCGCCTTGCCCCGCAATAACGCCGCGTCCAATTCGCCGGGCTCGTACACATGTTCGCCCTCGATCCCCTGGGCCTTCGCCAGCATCACAAAGTCGATGGCCGGGTCGCCCAGATAGGTTTCGGGATACCTGTTCTGAGCTTTCATGTTGCCGCCCCAGGCAGCGAAATTGGTTCGCACGGTCTGATAATTCATGTTGTTCCAGACCACGGTCAGGATCGGCAAGCTGTAGCGCGCCATGGTCCAGAATCCGGATGAGCTGTACATGACACCGCCATCGCCGATGGAAAGCACCACGGGGCGGTCCGGCGCCGCCAACTGCGCCCCAATGGCGCTGCCCAGGCCGTAACCCAGGCTGCCGCCGGCGGTGCGTACCAGGCTCATGTCATTGTCGCCATAGCCAAACGGCATGAGATGATCATAGGCCCGGAAATTTTCCGATACCACGAC
>JABGQJ010001784.1 GCA_018648945.1 Victivallales bacterium | reverse complement strand
GCGTCCCCTGACAAGGACCATGCGCTGCTCGATCCTCCGCCCATCGATGCCGGAGCTGACACAGGTGTAGAAGCGTCGGTGTCGTTCGTCTCAGCGGCCCCATCCTCAGCACATGCAGGAGCGAGCTGTTCGTGGCCCATGGACGACATGGACGGAGTGGACGACATGGACGATGGACAGCAGTTCCAGGCCGCCGTCTACTCCGTCCACTCCTGCGAAGCCGCTACTCCACCACGAAATCCGCTTCCTTCAGTTTGATGAAGGAGCGGCCTTGCCAGGTGGTGACCCAGAGCTCGCCGGGGCGGCGCTCGAAGATTTGGGGGTAGCTCTGGCGTTGGCTACGGAGACGCAGGAGAATGGTCGGCTCGGTCCAGGTGGTGCCGTCGTCGTTGCTGAGGGCCATAGAGAGCTCCTCGCGGCGACCGAGGCGGCGGGGCCGATTCTTGGCGAAGCGATTCCAGAGAAGGACGAGGCGACCACTGGCCAGACGCCGTAGGATGCCGGG
>JABGQJ010001783.1 GCA_018648945.1 Victivallales bacterium | reverse complement strand
ATTGCATCCGCCCCGGATTCCGGGGGTTGCTCAATCGTCTTCGGAACTGGGGACGTAGGTGGGATAACCTGCTGCTGATCAATTGGTTCAGGGAAATGAGTGCGGGCTTTTTGTCGCACACATCGACGAACTACTGGCGGACTGGCTGCCCCTCTTGGCCAATGCCCGGCCCCGGCCCTTCCCCCGTAGCCGGAGCATCCTTGCTCCGGGCCTTGGGAACCCCACTCAAGGCCCAGCAATTCCCGGCACGGGGCCAGCTGAATGTGGGAGGGGCACCGTGTGCCGCGACTGTCCCCATCCGGGAAGGCGTGCCCGGAAGTGTTCCTCCGCCCGTTCCCCCAGCTGTGCACGGGACCAGTCGCACCCAAGACGCCGCGAGGATCGCCACACGCGGTGCGCCGCGGCGCCTTGGCTGGGTCCTCTCCCGAGTGTGGGAGACATCTGAGGCTGTCTGTCAACTTCCTCTAGCGCATTTCGTTTGTCATCCCGGGCGGGCCAAGTCGCC
>JABGQJ010001782.1 GCA_018648945.1 Victivallales bacterium | reverse complement strand
GATGCGGAGAACGGACTGGGATGCATCCTTGGTATGGAGCGTGGTCATGACCAAGTGGCCGGTTTCGGCAGCGGTCAACGCCGTCTCGAAGGTCTCCCGGTTGCGCATCTCTCCAACGACGATGACATCGGGATCTTGGCGCAGGGCATGGGTCAGGGCCGAATCGAAGGTGATGCAGTCGATGCCGACTTCGCGTTGCTCGATGATGCACTGCTGATCCGGGAAGTTGTACTCGATGGGATCCTCGATGGTGATGATGTGCCGGTTCATGTTGGCATTCATGTGGCCGATCATCGCGGCCAGCGTGGTGGATTTTCCGGAGCCGGTGGTGCCGGTCACGAAGACGATGCCGTTCTGATTGCCGGCGATACTGCGCAGGATGGGGGGCAGGCCGATGTCCTCGACCACGGGGATGTCTCCCTTCACATGCCGGAAGGTCATGGCGATCATGCCGCGCTGGCGGTGGAGGTTGACGCGGAAGCGACCCGCGCCATCCTCGGCCAGGG
>JABGQJ010001781.1 GCA_018648945.1 Victivallales bacterium | reverse complement strand
CGACATCCGGGGCCTCGTCGTCAAGGCTTTCATCATCAGCGACCGGGACGGTGATGACAGCTTTATCAAGGAACTTCAATTATTTGCTCAAGAGAATTTGAGCCGTCACGAATATCCCCGCATCGTCGCCTTCGCGGACGAGTTGCCAAAGACGCCGGCGGGCAAAGTTAATCGTAAAATACTGCGGGACCGCGAAGCGGCCGCACGAGGAGAGTAAATCATGAATGACGAAAGCCAAATCGAGGAAAGTGGCGGACGCTTCCCGAAGATTACCGAGCGCGGCCTGGAAGATCTGCAAAAGCGCATCGGCGTCAAGATCGAGAACATGCCCGAACCCTGGTGTTACGAGGCAACGCGCGACAATATCCGCCACTATGCCAACGGCATTGGCGACGACAACCCGCTTTGGTGCGATCCCGAATATGCCGCCAAGACCCAATACGGCGGCCTGATCGCGCTGCCCAGTTTCCTATTCGCCACCAACCGGATCATCTCGGGCTATGTCG
>JABGQJ010001780.1 GCA_018648945.1 Victivallales bacterium | reverse complement strand
AAGTTCCACTATCAACACCATCATATTTAGTGATATTGGACTTGGTTTTGGACTAGAAATACTGGTTTCAGACTTGCAATATTTCCCATTCTACAGCTCCCTTGAAAACCGTGTGTTGGTGTCTGCTGATCTCGATGACGATGGCTCAGCTGATACACTTGATCTGAATCTGGATACACTTATTCTGCATCCCATGGTCAAGACACTTCAGCTTGAGATTCCAGCTGGCACTGTGGATCCCAGTACAGGTATTGTGATACCTGGGATGGAAGGCTCGGGTCAATTTAGTTATTCTGCAGATTTCAATTTGAACGATGTCATGGGTGACTCCACCTACGGTACACTGAAACACAAGCAATATGCCTTTCTGGATACCTTCATGTTGGCCCGTTCTGATTCTGGGTTCGCGGATGTGGCTTCAGCACTCGCCTTTGTGGAGCTGGATGCACCCACCGTGGCTGATTCACTTTACAATTTGACTCTGAACAGTAGTGGCACAGAATTGT
>JABGQJ010000178.1 GCA_018648945.1 Victivallales bacterium | reverse complement strand
CGACGGTGAACGTGTGCCGGTCATTCGGCATCCCGGACGGGCAGTTGGTGGAGCTGGACGACGGTGATCTGGCGGAGCGCGCGGGCGTCTCCGTGCGCTTCCTGCGTTCGGCCCACATGCCCCTTCCTGATGGCACGGTGGCGTATCCAGGCTGCTATGAGGCCCCGCCATGTCGGCCCCCGCAGGCCGCGCCCGAGTACCTGGAGGGAGGCACTTTCGCCGTGCTTCTTGAGCTGGGGGGGTGCCGGGTCCTGGATATTGGCAGCGCCAACCTAGTGGAGGATGGCATCCGAGGGCTGGAAGTGGACGTGTTGTTGCTGAGTGCGGCGGGTTGGCAGCGGACGCCGCAGTACCTGGAGCGCGTGTTCTCCTGCGTGTCCGCCCGGGTTGTGGTGCCCTGTCACCACGATGACTTCCTGCAGCCGTTGACCGAGGGGATCAGGGTGCGCGACCCGGCGGGGCTGGCCGAGTTGGTCCGGCGCGTGCCGGAGCTGGCGCCAGGAACCCAGGTCCGGTCGCTCGACCTGTTGGAGACGATCTCCGTCTAGCCTCGGTCAGGGAGCGGCGGTTCGCTCACGGACGAAGGAGAGACAGTCGGCCGCCGTGCGGTCCCAGGAGAATGCCTGCGCGTGGGCTCGGATGCGCGGTGCGTCCGGGGCCTGTTCGAGCCAGTGGGCCATGGTTGCGGCCATGGCGTCTGGGTCCTCCGAGGGCACAAGACTGCCAAGCCAGTCCTCGTTGACGACCTCGCCGATGCCGCCGACCTGGGTAGCCACCACCGGCAGGCCGCAGGCGAAGGCTTCGCGGATCACGTTAGGGATGCCTTCGTTGCGGCTGGGAACGACGAGGAGATCGGCTGCCTGCATGTAGGACACCACTGCAGCTGGCGGCTGTAGGCCAACCAGGCGGACCCGGTCCGTCAGTCCCAGAGCCGCAGCCCGCGCGTGGAGCCCCTCGGCCAATTCCCCCTCGCCCACATAGACGAGTTGCGTGTTCGGCGGCAGCTTGGCGAACGCATCGAGAAGGAGGATGGGGTTCTTGACGGGGAGGAGATTGCCCACGTAGAGGAGGGTCCGGTCCCCCGCTGGCAGGGCGAAGCGACGTCGCGCCTCGCGGCGGTTTCCTGGCTGGAACACCTCGGTCTCCACCCCGTTGTAGACTGTGCGCAGCTTCTCCCTTGGTACCCCTGCCGCAGCCAGTCGCTCGGCCAGATCCCGACTTCGCGTGATGATTCCCGCCGCATCGGCGCAGCCACGGAGGATCACCCGCCGCCGCCAGGGCATGTGCAGGTACTGGTGCGCATCGGAGCCCTGGCTGATGCCGAATACGGGGATGCCATGCTGCTTGGCCAGCCGGATGACACCACACATGTCAGGGAACAGCCAGCCGACGAGAATGGCGTCTGGTCTGCCCTCGGCCAGGGCAGCCGCGAACGCGTGCCGCAGCGCATGGGCGTAGAGCCAGTGGTTCAGCAGCGAGCCGATCTTGGGGGCGTAGGGCACATGGATCACGCGCGGGCTGAAGGCCGCATCCTCAGGCAGCGCCTGGTCGGCCTGGCGCTTGACGCCGTCCGCGTAGGGCGGCAGAAGCCTTGGTCTGGCCACGAGCAACCCGACCTCGTGCGCGGGGGCAAACCGGCGCAGGAGCCGGGAATTGGGGCGGCCTCGATTGGGGGCTGCCACCGTCGGGTAGAGGTTGGAGACGAAGAGGAGTCGCATCGGGGTTTGCCTGGCTGGTTCACGGAGTTCGTCAGGCGACTGTGGGGTCTGTCGGGGAGCCGTAGGCTGCCACGTCGGGAGAGAGGGGTGCATCGCTTCCCGATCCGGTGACCCTGGCCCCGGGCTCCGCGTGCGCCCCCTCCGGGTCAGTGGTTCGCGTCCGGCATCTCCCCTCCCTGGGTGCTCGGGGCATAGCGGTTGACCTTGAGCGCTGCGGCCCCGTAGCGTTCCCGCCCCTGGATCCTCTGGATTCTCTGTTTGCAGTGGTCCAAGTAGGGGTTGGCCTTGTCCGGGAACTCCTCCAGGATTTCCTGGTACAGTTTGAGCGCGTCGCGCACCTGTCTCTTCTCGTACATCAGCTCCGCCGCGAACACGCCCGCTGCCGGGCCGAACACGGTCCGCTTGTGCGTGCGGTACCAATGGGTCAGTTCCTGGGTGTTGCGCTTTTCCCTTCGTTCCATGAGTTCGGCCTTCATGGCCTTCTCCAGGCGCACGTACGTGGCCCGCTTCTTGGCGACCGTCGCCTCCAGCTTGGCGAGGTTCCGTTTCAGGTCCGCGACGCTCTCGGCGCTGAGCGCCCCTTCGCCCTGTAGCCTCTTGACGTCTTCGCTGAGCTGCTTGTGCCCTCTTTCCACCTCATCGGCCCTGGGTTTGAGTTCCTTCTCCACATCGTCTCCCAGGCTCCGGATGTCATAGGTCAGCTTGTCTTGGAGCTCAATCTTCTGGTTGTACTCGGTGGTTGCCGCCTTCTTCTCCGCGGCCAGAGCGTCGATCCGGTCCTGGCAGTCCGCATTGATCTCGTCGCCCCGGGCCGGTTTCTCCTTCTCGCCCCGGTTGATCGCCTGGCGGGTGTTCCGGGCCTCGACAACGGTGAAGGCGAGCAGGGCCAAGGCGACCAGCCAGCCGAGCACCGCGAGCACCACGCCGCCTTTTGCCCCGCCCTGGCGTCGTTGGCGGACGAGCCGCTGGCTGCCGCTGACAGGCTGGGACTGCTCGCCCGTGTCGGTCGAGCGCTTCTTTGCCTTTATCTTGAGCCGCGCCATGCTACTCGGTCTCCCCGGGCAATTGGACCATCTCGATCATCTTCTTCCAGAGGCCGACCCTGCGGTCCGCCTGGCCGATCCTCTCTTGGAGTTCCTGTCGCGCTTCCCGGTCCTCGGTGCTGCTTCCCTGCATCGAGTCCCTGGTGGTGCGCAGGCGTTCGCTCTCTTCCGTGAGGGTCCTGATCTTCTTGGTGAGTTCCTGTTTGCGCGTCTCAAGCTCATCTCTCTGCGTCTGCAACGCCGCCGTCTCGGTGCGGAGCTTCGTCAGACTCTTCCGGCGCTCAACCAGCCCGGCTTCGTAACCCGCGACTTGGGCGTCGGCCTTTGTCTGCAGCTCGTCCAGACTCTCGTTGATCTTGACCTCGGCGGCGCGGAGGCTCCTGGCCCCCTGGTGCCGGGACGCGGCAAGGACAATCGCAACGATCACGGCGACAATCCACCCAATCCACTTCATATCGGTGTTCTCCGTATCTTCGTCTAGTTCCCGTCTTCGGTGGCCGCAGGCTCTGCGGCTTCCGTGCGGTATCGAATGAGTTTGATTCTGCGTGCCGGGTCGTCTGCCCCTTCCTCCCAGACTCCCCAGCGCTTGATCAGCAGGTACACGCGGAGCGCGTGCGCGTCTTCCTGACGCGTTTCCAGGGCCTCCGCCCAACTACCGAGCGGCTCTCCCACTTCGTGGTACCTCGGTTTCGGGAGACCCTCGGGGATCGCCTCGAGTTCCTCCAGAACCTTGGCATTGCCCTCGCCGAAGTACGAGAATGCGCGGAAGACGCGGATCGCGCACTCGCTGGGCAGGCCGGGAGGGAGCGGCTCGTCGGCCTTGCGGGCCCGGACGATCCCTGCGAGGCATAGCGCCAAGCTCTTGCGCCCGCTCTTATGCTTGCCGACCTTCAGCAGAATGCGTCCCTTCATGTATTCGGCGCCGGCAGAGTAGGCCGGGCTGCTGTCGGTCACCTGGGAGGCAAAGGCAGTTGCCTCCTTCAGGTACCGCCGATGCTCTTTGCGCGGCCTCTTTCCCTTGGCGGGTGCCAGGGCGATGGCGAGGAAGAATCCCTTGCGGAGCTGGCGGTAACCTGCCTCTTGCTCGGTCGTGATGCCGGACCAAACCGGGACAGCCATGCCGATCATGACTAGATGCGCCAGAGCCGCAGCACTTCGCAGGGTTCTCATGGAGCTGGCCCCAAAAAACTGCCATCCGAGGATAGACCAAACAATATACGGAGCTCGTGGGCGTCTACAATGGTTCAGCGGCTTTTTGCCGGGCCGTTCCGTTCTCAGGGCCTACGAGGCCGGACCAGGCTGCGTCGTCCTCACAGGACTCGCGTGAATGGTTCGGGCTAGGATAGGTTGGCCAAGGGGGGGGGTCCAGGCTCGCTTGCCATCCACGTCGGTGACCATGGCGCGAACATAGGGTAGCCCTGGATCGGCCGTCCAGAGGGCTTCCTGAAGCAGGTCACCCTCGCCAGCTGCCCGCAGGCAACGGCCCTGGGAACCACGCCCGATGAAGCAGATCTCGACCACCGGGGAGCAATGCAGGAAATAGGCCCCGTTGGTGTAGCCGAAGTCCGTGATCTCCGGCCCGCAACTCGCATAGAACGCGCCTTGGCGAAGGGCGTCCATGACCGCTTCGCTGGTGGCTTCCCGGGCTCGGATCATCGTCCAGCTGCCGAAAAGGTCGCCGCCTGCGTGGACGTCGTCGACTCCGGTTGCGGGGAGCATGCGCCCGGTGGCCAGGACGTAGTCCCAGACGACGCTGCTGTCGGCCTTGCCGATGCGCCCGCAGGTGTTGTTGTAGACCTCGATGGCGATTAGGTCGTCGATGGCCAGGATCTGGTCCACTGTGCGCCCGCACCAGTAGGGATGGGCCAGCACCACTTCCCCACCGGCCGCGCGCACCCGCTGCACCACGCTCTGCGCCGTCTCGTCCTTGCCGCAGGTGAAGCCCTCGGGAACGTTCAGGCAGACGAGGTGGTAGAGCGGGCCGCCAGGGCAGGGCGGGTGGACCTCGACCGATTGCAGGAGCACCAAGCCCGGCCGCGCCAGGTCGTCGATCGGGACGACTCGGTGGTGGTCGGAGATGGCAAGCACGTCATAGCCGGCATCCCGGTACTGCTGGACACGTTCGGCTGGCGCCGTGTCCCCGTCGGAGACGGTCGTGTGGGTGTGCAGGTTGGCTTTGAGCCACTGGCCGGGCAGGGCGAAGGGGTTGCAGAGGGTCATCGGGGCGCTGGTATCCATCTGGGGCACAAACAATGACGCGGGCAACGGGCCGGCTCGGTCCGTTGCTCGCGTCTGAGTTCGACTGCTATGAGGTCTCTAGTCGAGCTCGATGGCCTCGGTGGGGCACTCATCGACGCAGGCACCGCAATCGATGCATTCGTCTGCGTCGATCACCGCCTTGCCGTCAACCATGGTAATCACTTCGACCGGGCAGGTCGCTACGCAGCTTTCGCAACCCGTGCATTTCTCGGCATCGACTTTCGCAGCCATCTTCATTCTCCGTAAACTTCTTGGGGAAAAGGAACGCCACATGCTCGCCATTCGTCCCCCAAACAAGGGGGGAGAAGGACGAAACGACTCTAAGACTCGGGAAATATACGGGAAGCTGCGCCCAAAAACAACGCCGGAGACGGCCTTTTTCGGGCTCTGGTCGATCTCGTTCTCCCTCCTGGCTTCCACGCCGTCGTGCTTCTGGCGCGCGCGGAGAACGCGCCCTGTCGTCGTCACTCGGTGGTGCCCTCGGGCAAACGTCGGATGAAGCCCTAGATTGGGGGGAGTGTTGGCAACGTAACGAACGGGGGCCTCCATGCCAGACAGCGTCACGCGATCGATCCTCGCCCTTGGCCTGTTCAGCGCCTGTGGCGCGCCCGGCCAGGACGATGCCTCCCCGGACCGGTACAACGTGGTCTGGCGGTCCCCGAGCAGCGACCACAGCGGCTCCATGCCCTTGGGCAACGGCGAGGTCGGCTTGAATGCGTGGGTGGAGCCGAGCGGTGACCTGCTGTTCTACATCGCCCGCACCGACAGCTGGGGGGACAATGGGCGGCTGCTGAAGGTAGGGCGCATACGGGTGCATTGCGACCCGCCCATCTGGCGGGAAGGGATGGCCTTCGAGCAGACGCTGCGACTGCGGGATGGCACTATGGTGGTCCGCTGCGGTGATGGCGACGAGGCAGCAACCCTTCAGCTCTGGGTGGATGCGAACCATCCGGTGGTCCAGGTGACCGCCGGGGGGCCGACGCCGTTCGTAGCGACCGCGTCCATTGAGCTGTGGCGGACGGAACGGCAGGCCCTGGCCAGCGTCGAGGTGAGCGATGTGCATCTGCATCGCGGCAAGCCCGGTGGCCAGCACGCCCCCACCGTCGTGGAACCGGATACGCTTTTGCCCGCCCTGGATGGCGCGATTGGCTGGTACCACCGCAACACCAAATCGGTCGGCCCCAAACTCACTGCCGAAATCCAGGGCCTGGCGGACTTCCCCATGGTCGACCCGCTGCTCCACCGCACCTTTGGCGCCGTGGTCACGTCGCCGGGAGCAAGGCGGCTGGACGAATGCCGCTTGCAGTCACCCAGTTCAAGGCAACACCAGTTCAGTGTCACGGTGCACACGGCCCAGCCGGCAACGGCGGCCGAGTGGTTGGCCCGGACCCGGGAACTGGCCGATCAGGCCGCCGCGATTCCGCTCGACCAGCGTCGGGAAGGACACGCCGGTTGGTGGCGGGAGTTCTGGAGTCGGAGCTGGATCCATGTGACCTCGCGCGACTCGGCTGCCCCGCCTGTGATGATCCCGGGCAATGGTTTCCCGCTGCACATTGGCTTTGATCAGCACCGGAAGAACCGCTTCCAGGGAGAGCTGGGGCGGGCCAGTCTCTGGACCCGTAGTCTGAGCGACGAAGAGGCGGGCGCCTTGGCCCATGACAGTCGCCAACCGCTGGCGAAGGCGGCGGGGCTGGCGGGGTCGTGGGCTGTGCAACCCGGTGTCGCCTTCGACATGGGCGAGGCCGATCTCACTCGTGCCATGACTCTGGAGGCGTGGGTCAAGCCAGCGAAGATGGGCGGCGGTGGTGGTCGCATCTTCGACAAGGTCACGCCTGGCAAGGCGGATGGCTTCCTCTTCGACACCTACCCCGGCAACAGCCTGCGGTTTATCGTGGGGCGGGAGATCCTGTTGACCAGGGACATTCTCACCCCCGGCAGCTGGCACCATGTGGCGGCGGTGGTGGATCCCGCTGCCGGACAGGTCCGCGTCTACCACAACGGGCGGGTCGCTGCGAGTACGGCCCTGGAGGTGGGCGACGATGCATTCATCGTCTCCCGTGGCTACGCCCTGCAACGGTTCATCACTGCCTGCGCGGGGCGGGGCCGGTATCCCATCAAGTTCAACGGCTCCATCTTCACCGTTCCCAGTGCGGGCAAGCCGGGGGATGCGGACTACCGCCGCTGGGGACCCGGGTATTGGTGGCAGAACACCCGCTTGCCCTATCTCAGCCTGTGCACGAGCGGCGACGTCGAGATGATGCGCCCGCTGTTCCGCATGTATGCGCAGGATCTCCTGCCCTTGCTGCGCCATCGGACGGACGCGTACTTCAGCCACGGCGGGGCCTATCTGCCCGAGTGCATTTACTTCTGGGGCGCGGTGTTCAGCGAAAGCTACGGCTGGACACCGGCTGCGGAGCGGCAGGACAAGCTGCAGGTCAGCGGCTACCACAAGTGGGAGTGGGTGTCTGGCCCCGAACTGGTCTGGATGATGCTGGACTACTGCGACCACACCGGTGACCATGCCTTCGCCCGCGACGTGGTCCTCCCTGCTGCCCACGAGTTCCTTACGTTCTTCGATCAGCACTACCGTACCGAGAACGGCAAACTGGTCATGCATCCGGCCCAAGCCGTCGAGACGTGGTGGGATTGCACCAACCCCATGCCCGAGCTGGCCGGGCTGCACGCCGTGACCGAGCGCCTGCTCGCCCTGCCTGAGGAACTGGGCACGGCGGCAGACCGCACCTTCTGGCGTGCTCTTCGCAGCAAGCTCCCGCCCCTGCCCACCCGAACCGTCGATGGGGTGGAGATGCTGGCCCCCGCTGAGATTTTCAAGGACAAGCGCAATGTAGAGAACCCCGAGCTCTATGCGGTGTTCCCCTTCCGGCAGATTGCCATCGGCCGCCCGGGGATCGAGCTCGGCCGGGAGGCCCTGGAACACCGTTGGGACAAGGGGCACTTCGGTTGGCGTCAGGACGATACGTTCATGGCCTATCTCGGGCTGGGCGAGGAAGCCCGCAGGGGGCTGGTCGCCCGCGCCCGGAAGCACGATGCCAACTCCCGGTTTCCCGCCTTCTGGGGCCCCAACTATGATTGGGTGCCGGACCAGGATCACGGGGGGATGCTGATGAAGACCCTTCAAGCCATGGTCCTACAGGCTGAGCCCGGCACCGCCAACCGTCTCTTCGTCCTGCCCGCCTGGCCGCAGGACTGGGATGTGCGCTTCAAACTCCATGCCCCCCAAGGCACCGTGGTGGCTGGCGTTGCCGAGAATGGCACCCTCACCAAACTGCACGTCACTCCCGAGGCCCGCCGCGCCCAGGTGGTGACGAGCCCAGAACCCAAGGAACCACAGCCATGAAGACCCCGCGCATCGCCCTCTTGAGCGTCGCCCTGACCGCCTTGCTGGTCCCGCAGATTCTGCGCGCCCAGGAACCGACGCCCGCCCCCACTCGCCTGGTGGTTCTCTGGACGAGCGGCGACCCGGAGGTCGCCCATAAGGTCTGCCTCATGTATACCCATGCTGCGGGCAAGAACAAGTGGTTCGACGAGGTCCGCCTAGTTGTCTGGGGGCCTTCCGCCCGCCTGCTTGCCGCCGACAAGGATCTTCAGGCCAAGATCAAGACCATGATGGCCGATGGCATCAAGCTGGAGGCCTGCGTCGCCTGTGCCAGCAGCTACGGGGTCAGCGACACGTTGCGGGAACTCGGCATCGAGGTGAAGGGCATGGGCAAGCCCCTGAGCAACTACATCCAGCAAGGCTGGAAGGTGCTGACCTTCTAGCAGCGCTCCCAGGCGGGCCTGGGGACGGTCAGCACGAGAACCGCACGTGTTCGCCGTGCCTGGTCAGCCGGGGATGCACCACCACGGCTCGGACCTGGTACGCACCGCGCTCAAGCGCGGGCAGCGCTACCTGGAACTCGCCTGGTGCCGTGCATATGTCGAGGGGCAACCGTGTCCACGCGTTGCCGTAGAGCTCCTCGACGAACCCCGCGTAGCGCTGGTACTCGAAGCCGACCTGGACACTGGGTGCGTCTCCCAGGTCCTCCAGATTGCCGATGAACTGCTTCGGCTCACCAGCCACGCCGACGGTCCGGACCAGCGGCGGTGCCAGCGCCGGTTGCGCGTGGGTGATCTTGACCACTACCGGGTTTGGCCAGCGGCTGTTGTTGTAGAGGCGCTGGGCGCGGGCAATGGAGATGTGCAGGCCGTCCTCTTCCTCGGACCAGCGGCAGGCCACGTCCTTGCCCGGCTGGTACTCGGAGAACTCGCTGCTTTGCCCGAGCACACTCACCTTGCTGTCGGAGCCAATCGAGACCGACCCGAGCACGAACTCGCGGCGCGAGCCCCGGCTCCAATCCGTCTGGCCAGTCAGGAACGCGTAGACCGTATCCCCGTCCCGCTGCTTCGTGAACCAGATGGGACCTTCGTTGGTGACTACCCATGGGCGGGTTCCGTGCAGTGCCTCGCCCACGGCGAAGTGCCAGAGCGCCACCTCGCGCACGCGGCCCTCCTGCGGTTCCGGCAGGCTGCCATCCGGCTTGGGGCCAAGGTTGAGCAAGGTGGCACCGCCTTTGGCGCGGGTCTCGATCAGGATCTCGATCAGGCGTGTGCCGCTCTTGTACTCCTCGTTGGTGGGCTTGTAGTGCCACTGCGTGCCCATGGTGAGGCAGGCTTCCCAGGCACCGGGGATGGGCACGCCTGGCACCGTCTGCTCCGGCGTGGGGATGGCACCCCTGGTCACCAGGATATTCGGTTGCAGCCGCCAGCAGGTCTCCTTCGCGGGAGCGTTCAGGCCGCCGTCGAAGAAGATGAGATCGATCGGGCCGTACTGGGTCATCAGCTCGGTGCATTGGGCGCGGATGTGTTCCTCATACTTCGTGCGCACGGCGCCAGTCAGCGTCTCGCAGTAGACGGTGGGCTTGCCGTCCTCGCCCAAAGTCAGTCGCCGGATAGGCAAGCCATTCTCGCGCTGGAACCACCAGTCCTCGGGGGAGTAGTAGAAGCCCACTCCTAGACCTGCCTCGCGCACGCCCTGCACATACTCCGCCAACAGATCCCGCCCATAAGGCGTGCGCATGATGTTGAAGTCGTTGGTCTGCGTGTCCCACATGCAGAACCCCGAGTGGTGCTTGGTGGTGAACACGATGTACTTGGCACCGGCCAGCTTGGCCAGCTCCGCCAACTCGCGCGGCTTCCAGCGGTAGGGGTTGAAAGTCTCGGGCAGTTGCTCGTAGAAGCGCCGTTGGTAGTCCTCGGAAGCGCCGACGAGGGTGTGGCTGATCACGCAGCCCAGCTGGGAATCCAGGCTCCAATGGATGAAGAACCCGAACCCGGCGTCCTGTAGCCATTCCAGGCGCTCGGGGCGATTGCCCTTTTCGGTATCCTGGGACACCACAGCGGCGTTGGCGATCTTGGCCGCGCTGGCGGTGTCGGCGGCGGCAGGGGGTTTTGGTGTGTCTATCATACGTGCTTGGTTCCCTGCGTGTCCCGGTTACTGGTTTTTCTTGCCGCGCTTCTTCGCTCGCCGCCCTCGGTAGGAATAGGTGTCGAACCGGACAGGGGCGTCGGTGAACCGGGGGTCGGCGGTCTCCTCTAGGTACGCGACCAGGCGCTTCCTGAGACTGGCCAGGACCGCCCCGTGTTCGTCTTGGGCTGCCAGATTGTGCAGTTGGTACGGATCTGCCTGTGCATCGTAGAGTTCGTCCGCCGGCCTGCGTGCGAAGCAGAGGCCATGGGCCTGTTTGGTTGCCTCGCTCCCCGGCTTGGCCAGGATCTCCGTCTTGGTCGGGCCACCATCGCAGTCGGCATAGCCGCGGCCTTGGGTACCGTTCTCCGGAACGCCCGCTGGCCAGCGTCCGGGTTCCAGATTCATGATGTAGAGCCAACGGTCGGTGCGGATCGCGCGCACCGGATAGCCGGCCGTGCTCGGGGCCGTTTGGGCTTGGCAATGGCGTTCACGACCCGTGACGACCAGGTCGCGGGCCGCGTCCACTCGACCCGCTTTGTCGGAGCGCAGGGCGTAGGCCAGTGATCGCGCCGTCATGGTGTTGGGGGCTTCAGTTCCGGTGACGGCCAGGAAGGTGGGTGCCAGGTCGGGCAGGGAGGTGAAGTCGGTCACGCGTCGCCCCGGCCTCTTGATGCCCTTCCCCCAACGGATGGCCAACGGCACGCGGACCCCCCAGTCATAGAGATTGCCTTTGCAGCGCGGGAAGGGCATGCCGTGGTCGCCGGTCATGACGATGATCGTGTTATCGAGCTGTCCCTGCTTTTCGAGAATGTCCACGGCCTTGCCCACATCCCGGTCCCAGCGCTGGACCTCGACGTAGTAGTCGGCGATGTCCGAACGGACCTCCTCGGTGTCCGGGAAAAAGCCGGGAACCCGGATCTTCGCCAGATCCATCCCGCTGGCCCGACCCGTTCCCTTCTTGTAGGGGCGGTGCGGATCGGAGGTCCCCAACCAGAAGCAGAAGGGCTTGTCCTTCGGTCGGTCAGCCATGAATTGCGGGAAGTTCTTGGCCCTCGGACCGCAGGGGTTCTCCTTGTAGCCGAGCGCCCGGAAATCACCTGGCCCCCATGCCTTCCGCCAGTGCCCGGTGGCGTACCCGGCAGCGGCGAGCAGGCCCACGAAGGTGGGGATCTTCGGGTCGAGGGTGGACCACAGATTCGCTCCCTCCCCAAGCCGGTAGAACATCTGCCCGGTCAGAATGGAGTTCCGGCAGGGCGTGCAAGAGGGAACTGCCACAAACGCGTTTTCGAACAGGACCCCTTCGCGCGCCAAGCGGTCGAAGGTTGGCGTCTGCACGACCTTGTCGCCATACGCCCCCGCATGGGGCCAGCCCCAGTCATCCGCCAGACAGAAGAGGATATTGGGCCGTGTCCCCGCCGCATCCTGAGTCAGCGCGGGGGATGCCCAGGTGGCGAGGGCCATGGTTGTGCTGTGGGCAAGAAAATCTCTGCGGTTCATGGCACCTTCCTGCGCGTGATGAGCATCTGGGGCACGTATGGCGGTCACTATCGTGGCTCAAGGCCGGGGTTTCCATGGCTGCGTCTTTTCCCTCTTCCGGTGGCGTGGGAGGAACGGGAGGAGTGCACCGGGGCCCGGCGCACCTACCTTGGAACCGGAGTGGCCGGTCGCGCCGGCTTCCCGCCGGCATCTTCTCCC
>JABGQJ010001779.1 GCA_018648945.1 Victivallales bacterium | reverse complement strand
CCCGTAACCTGCATTTGCACACCCGAGCTCATCAAAGAGGCAGGAGGCAGAAGGCAGGAGACAGGATTCAGGAGACGGGGTTCAGAAGGCAGGACCAGACTGCCCGATCCGACCGATCCGACCGATTCGTCCCATTCCCCACTCCCCCTCCCTATTCTGCATTCTCACTTCTGCATTCTGCATTTTCCCCCACCCTACCCCCGGACCAGCTTGCGGGGCTTGAGGCGCCCGGAGCCAACCACACCTACGCCAGCGGCCGCCAACTGAGTCGCCACGCCATAGGCATTGGTGTCGGCCGTATCGACCATGCCATTGACGGTCAGGTAGTGAATGCCCGCCTTCGCGCCGTAGTTGCCGGCGTGGTTGTGCCCATTGATGTAGGCCACCACGGAACGATGCCGTTCCAGCATGGCGATCACCTCGGTGTCGTTCCACAAATTGTGCGCATTGGCGGGGAAGACGGGAAAGTGGCAGAAGACGATGGCGGGTTGCGCCTTGGCGTCGGCA
>JABGQJ010001778.1:266-507 GCA_018648945.1 Victivallales bacterium | reverse complement strand
GAGCTTCACCAGTTCGGGATCGGGAGCGACCGGGGTCTTGCCGAAGTAGCCCAGCAACATCTTGCCATAGCCTTCGGTCATCTTTTCCCACGGGCCCTGCATGACGTTCGCGAACGCCTGCTGGAAGTAGAACTGGCTGACGGGCGTGACGCTCGTGCCATAGCCGCCGCGGCGAACGACTTCGCCCATGGCCATGAGGCATTCGTCATAGCGGTCCATCATGCCGTTGTCACGCAGCATC
>JABGQJ010001778.1:0-256 GCA_018648945.1 Victivallales bacterium | reverse complement strand
GCGTGTTGGCGGTCAGTGCGCCACCGGGCATCGGGCTCCAGGGGATCAGCGGAGCGACGGTTTTGGATTCGGGGGGCATGAAGTAGGGTTCCATGCAGGCGTCGAAGACTTCTTCGGCCTTGAGCATCTTGTCTGGGTCAATTCCGAGATCGTCCTCGCTGCCACGCAGAGCGTGCCACATCGTCAGCACGTCGGGCTGGGCCGTACCACCGGAAAGGGGTGCCATCGAGAGGTCAATGCCATTGGCACCGCCATC
>JABGQJ010001777.1 GCA_018648945.1 Victivallales bacterium | reverse complement strand
ATGTTGCTCGAGACCACCAGGTCCTTGCCTCCGCCGAAATTGAGACCGCGATCCGCCATCGTGACGATGTTGCTATGGACGATTGTGCCGGACGACATGTCGTCAAGGTAGATGGCTCGACAGCCGGCTCCGTCCAGCCCCTCGCCGAGGGCGTGGAACAGGTTGTGCCGAATGATGGTCCCGCGTCGACTCCAGTCTCTGGCGCACGAGTAGATCGCCCCGGCATCACTCGAGTGCAGGCATACATCATGAACAATGTTGTACTCGATGAGATGGTCATTGCCGCGGAAGAAGATGGCTTGATGCTGGGCCTGGTAGATGAGGTTGTGTCTAATTCGGTTGCCCACACCGTAGATCGCCGCACCGGGCTTGTACGTGCTCACAATCCGGCCGAAGTGGTGGATGTGGTTGTTCTCAATCAGGTGGTTGCCGGGGTCAAGTGTGTTGCGGACTCCGCCGCTTGCCTTGATGCCGCCTTCGCCGAGGTCATAGAGATCACAGCCGACCA
>JABGQJ010001776.1 GCA_018648945.1 Victivallales bacterium | reverse complement strand
GAAGATCACCACCGGTTCGACCTCATTCGCCCGTAGGCCGTGCCGCCCCCAGGTGGGCGTCTCAGCAGCGACCAAGCGGCACAGCCCCTCATCATCGACGATCACCGGATCACCACCGAAGTGGATAAACGGCAGCATCCGCTCTATCCGGGCCATGGACCGCGGGTCTGCCGCGGCCTCTGACTTGATGTAGACACCACGGGCATTGACGGGAAGCACGTTGGGAAGCTCCTTCGGTTCAGTCAATCACCAATCACCAATCACAGATCACCAATCACCAATCACCACCCCAGGTCTTGCAGGACGGCCTGCAGGTATGCCAGGTCCTGCTGAGCGAACCACTCGCGATCACCCGCGCGCGGTGCCTCGATGCAGAGGGGGCCATCATATCCAGAGTCCATGAGTAGACGCATGAATTCGCGGTTGTTGATGTCGCCATCCGCCAGCCCGGCTGCCAGACGACCACCCGTCCCGCGGATCGTGGCATAGTTCTTGAGATGAGTGAAGTA
>JABGQJ010001775.1 GCA_018648945.1 Victivallales bacterium | reverse complement strand
AAGAAATCAGTGTGGCATACCAAGGCCGATGTCGTCCCCGGCGCCACCGTTCCTGACCAGCGCAGGATGAACGGCACACGCGTTCCTCCGTCGAACAAGCTGTACTTGCCTCCACGAAGCGGCCCGGCCGGATGGTGGTCGCCCACAAGCTCCTCGGCCCGGTCATCGTAGCCATCGTCGAGAACAGGACCATTGTCACTGGAGAACACAACGATCGTGTTTTCGTCAAGTCCCAGGCTCTCCAAGGCGTCCAGCATCTGCCCCACGCACCAGTCCATTTCGGCGATCACATCGCCGCGCGGACCCAATCCAGTCAGCCCCGCGAAGCGGGCACCGGGCATTCGGGGAACATGCGGCTGGTGAAAGGCGTAATACAAAAAGAATGGTTCATCCTTGTGTTCGGTCACAAAACCGACGGCTCTGGCGGCGAACACCTCAGCCATCTCCTCGTCGGTCCACAAGGCTGCCTCGCCTCCCTTCATATAGCCGATTCGGCTGACCCCGTTGAC
>JABGQJ010001774.1 GCA_018648945.1 Victivallales bacterium | reverse complement strand
AAGTTCGTCTCTAACTCCGGTCGTGTTGTCACGGACCAGAAGAGCTGGATCTTCTACTACAAGGCATTCCTCCGCAAAGGCCCTCTCCCGGTCGGATTCGAGGTCAAATGGTCTGCCGTCTCGCTGGCGACCGACGAGTATCGGCCCAAGCCGGTGGCCGACAAGACTCGGGAGAGCGCGACCACGCTGGCCCAGGGCGTGGCGAACGCCAAGCACGTGCTCCGCCTGGAACCCATCGGTGACAATCCCGTGAAGCTGAGCGGCTTCCGCGTCTATCGCCCCCTAGTCGAGTAGCCGCAGGCACCCTGGCCCGGGACTCGGCGGCTTCGGAACCGTTTTCGTGCCCTGCCTCCCCTCTTACACACGATATCAGAAGGTCCGGTTACGGACTATAGTGATCTTGGGTTCTGAGTGCTCTGGTCATTGCCCCATGGACAGCATCCGACTACGCTCTGGTGCTCCGCAAACAAAGGACGAACCAGCGATGAAGAAGCGACTGATTGCGTTGA
>JABGQJ010001773.1 GCA_018648945.1 Victivallales bacterium | reverse complement strand
CACACCAGCAACGCCGTACACCTCGACTTCCGGACCATCGCCAGAGCCCTCCCCAAGGCCCGCTTGACCAGCATCACCATCGGCAATGCCAGCAATGCCGACTACCTACTGCTTGGTGCCAAAGGCAACCCGCCAGACGCCACCTACACCGTCGGCAGCCCGGAGTTCAACAGGTAGCGCCGCTCCCTTGCCTCTCTCCGCCGTGACGCGCAGTTCGGCAACCGGGATCTGCCTGGGATCTCTCTTCGCTTCGCTCGAGGGTCCCGGGGAGAAGGGACCAAAGGGACCAAAGGGACGCCGACGTCACACACAAGCGTGCTCCTCGGTCCCCAAGAACACCCTGAAGGCTGGACTACAAACGAGCCTGTTAGCGCCCTCGCCTCGGGGGTTCTCAGACCGGGGCGGCAGACGCCGCTGCGGGCGGAACCATAGCCCTTACCGCGGGAAGTAGCGATAGACCTTGGGATTGGTGTTCTGCACCAGGAAGTAGACGGCCCCCACCACCATGAA
>JABGQJ010001772.1 GCA_018648945.1 Victivallales bacterium | reverse complement strand
CCCCACGGCAGAACAAGTCAAACATCTTGTGCACTGAAATGGCGCCGCGCCTCTCCATTTCCTGTAGGTCGATCAGCGTGCCTTCGTCGATCAGCAGGTCGTCGCTGCTGTCGAATCCTTCGTCCAACCGCGCCAGCACGGCCGAATCGATCTCGTCGTCGTCGAGTCCTTCATCGTCGTCCAACTGCTCCAATCCCAGCCGCGCCAACACCGCATCCACATCTTCGTCCTCTACTCCATCACCGGGCGTTTCCTGCGGAACGGCCTCCACCATGGCAAGACCGGTATCTGCCGATTGGATCTGCAGGCGATCGATCGCCTGGCGCAGGGTTTCCCAGCGCACCGGTTTGGGCACGTGGTCGTCCATGCCGGCCTGGAGGCAGGCTTCGCGATCTCCCTTCATGGCGTTGGCGGTCAGGCCGATGATGGGAATGCGGCTCTCGCCCTGCGCTTCTCGCTGGCGGATGGCACTGGTCGCCTCGTACCCGTCCATCTCGGGCATCTGCACGTC
>JABGQJ010001771.1 GCA_018648945.1 Victivallales bacterium | reverse complement strand
GCCCCAAAGGTGGCGACGGAGATGACTGGGCCATCCGTTTGTCGGGGTGGCTCAATCTGGAAATCGACCGGGCCGGTGATGTGTGCGGCGATCTGGTCCATGGCACGTTGGGCTTTCGGTGACGGCGCGGCGTGAAGGCTCTGGGAACCGGCCAGAATGATCGCGACCAGAAGGAAGGGAATGGCTCTGTGCATGGATTTAGGGGACCTCGGTGAGAGTGGTTCTACCTTCCACTTGGCGGGCTATGAGGACGCGGGCTTTACTGTTCACGTCCTTGCCCGATGGGAGGGTGAGCTGCATCGTGGCATCGCCGGTCCGGAAGGCAACCACTGTGGTGCCGCAGACCAGAGCCTGTCCATTCGTGCAAGGCAGGGCCTTGGGGACGACAGGCGGAGCAGCGGCAGAGCCGATCACCAACGGCACCAGGAACTGGGCCGTGCGAGCCGGCTGCGTGTCGAGCTGGATCATGTGAATATCGGCGACCTTGGGGGTCAGGTTGCGCCTGGGATGG
>JABGQJ010001770.1 GCA_018648945.1 Victivallales bacterium | reverse complement strand
CCGTCGTCCAGAACTCCCTCTCCTGGGAGCGGAACGAGTGGCTCCAGATCGACGCAGGCTGGCACTATGCCACCGTTCCCTCCATGGGCTATACCGTCATCGACACAGATTCGGGAGACGCCGACATCCCCTCCGTCGCCGCCACCGTCACCTCCCTGGAAAACGACCTTCTCCGCGTCCAGTTCGGCGATGATGGCGCCATCATCTCGGTCCACGACAAGCGGCTCGCCCGCGAAACCATTGCCGCAAACGGGTCCGCCAATCGGCTGGCCGTGTACCAGGATCTGGGCGATGCCTGGGACTTCCCCATGGACTACGCCGAACAGCCTCCCCGCTACATGGAACTGGTATCCTCCACCCCCCGCATCGACGGCCCGCGCGCCATCCTCGAACAGACCTACCGTCTGGGCCACTCCGAACTGAAACAGGAGATCGTCCTGACCGCCGGCAGCCCACGCCTCGACTTCGTCAGCCACCTGCGCTGGCGAGAGACACAGACCATGCTGCGCAC
>JABGQJ010000177.1 GCA_018648945.1 Victivallales bacterium | reverse complement strand
CCCCGTTGTCGGTGCTGAATTCGAGAGCCACGGAGATGGTGGGCGCGCAGTACGCCGAGACTCCCGCGAACACTGCAATCGCCGCAACGAGCCGCCGTACATGTCTTGTGGGGGATGCTGCCATAGTCGCCGTTTCCCTCAGTATGACGTTCTGGGCAGGGAATCGACGATCTCCTGGGAGTAGTCGTTCCCCTGCGACTGGTCAAGGACCAGCGTGGACTGGGTGTGCGTCGCGCGCCTGGTTCTCTTGCCGACCGTAATCTCTGGCACAGCATATGCCAGGGCGACCTGCGAGTCTGCCCGCGTGATCAGCAGGTGGGCGGGCTTGGTCGCGTCGAGCTCGGCCTGGATGCGCCAAGGGCCGACCGAGACCGTGCCTGTGGTCGATACTGAGTCCATGCCCGGCAGGCCGTCCTTCCCGCCAACGGCGATCACGGCGAGGATGTAGGCATTCTCGCAGCGCTCCGTGGATGCCGTCAGGCTCCAAACCTGGGGCAGCGGCCCCTTGGGCTTTCGCCTAGCGATGGAGATATCCGGCGGCACCCGATACCCCGTGGCGACTGCGGGAGTGATGTCTTGCCCGGAATACAGCTTGAGCTCCGCGGCAACCCCGGTCTCCTCATCTTCCACCCGGACCCCGGCATCGGTCTGGCGCATCTCTAGCGGGCTGTGTAGGAGCCAGTCAAAACGAACCGGGGATCGGGCCGCCAGTTCATCGTAGATGACCACGGTGTTCGGGCGCAGCAGCACCACATGGCGGCGGAAGAGGCCTAGCGGCGTCTTGCCGAAGCCATTCGCCACCGACTGCTCGACCCCGGCCCGCGCGAAGTTCTTGATCCACATGGGGTCCGTCGAGGCCCCACGGTAGGCATTGGAGGCATCGCCGAGGGCGTACGCCATCGAGTCGCTCTCGGAGAAGCGAGCGATCCAACCATACCCATCCGCCGAGAAGGGCTGCCCGATGCCATCGACCAGAATGGAATTCGAGGCCCGCGTGTGGCGGTATGACATGAGATTGTGAGGGTCGGAGAAGTTGAAATAGTGCCCCTTGGCCCGGAAGATCGCCTGCCCCCGGTACTGGATGTTGAACGAGTTCTGGTTGGCGAGGGTATGACTCCCGGAACCGAACGGGCTGGACCTGAAGGAGACGAAGAGGTTCTTCCCATAGTCTCGGATATCGCTGTGCATCTCGGCAACGCCGGAGTCCTTGAACAGCACGGCATCGGGGGCGTCCGGCGGCAGATCGGGGGCAGCGTAGGGTTGATCGTTCAGGACGCGGTATTCGCGCAATAGGTAGTCGCTCGCCAGAGCGCTGCCGGTTCGGTCGCACTCCCTGGCATACCAACCGGCGTAGGGAACGTTGTGCTCTCTGGCGAGGAAATCGGCCAACGCCGCCCGCGTCCGGAATGGGCGCTGCCGCTTGCTGTGGCCGTCGCCGAAGCCATCGCTGAGCGAGTCGGGCGGGGCCGAGTAGAGCATGCCCCGCCCCGCATTCCGGAACCACGGGTGCGCGAAGAAGTTGAACCCCGTGTAGCTGCTCAGCAGGCTGGGCACATCGTAGAGCGTGTGGATGTTCGTGCCGAAATAGCCCGTGCCATTGACCCAGTTTCCCTCCAGATTGAAACCGGAGGCCGGGGCTCGCGCCGTCCATAGCTCGTAGTAGTACTCCACCATCTCCTTCGACTCGGGTCGTTCGTAAAGCAACACGAGACTGGCCCGCTGGAACTTGCGGTAGCAGTGCTGCCAGAAATGGTTGTCGAAGATTGTGCTCTCCTGCCTGCCCACGTGGTGCGGGTACTCGGCCTGCGTAGCCTCGGCAAGCTTCGCCACATAGGTCTCGCGGACATCGGGCGCCATGCGGTCGCGGCAGCAGTCCAGGACTAGGGCGATGCCGTCGGCCCATGCTGCTCGTCCGAAGTTGCCCGACCCATTGACCACCTTCCTTTCGACCGGCAGCAAGTGCGTGCCGAGAGTCAGCAGGGCGTCCTGATAGGTCTTGTCGCCAGTGAGCAGATAGGCCTTTGCCAGGAACTCGATATCACCCGCGATGCGCTCGATGGACACCTTCCCGCCAGGCTTCCGCGCGGCCACCTGGGCGGTCCTCTCCAAGGCCCCGCTGGCGCGCCCGAGCATGGGCGAGAACTCTCTACTCTTCTTGATCTCGGCAATCGACTTGGCCTTGGCCCACTCTACCAGGAACGGGTGCGTCCTGGGCGAGCCCTTCGGAATCCCAGCCAGGAACACGTCCACTTTCGGGGTCGCGAAACGAGCCGTCTGATCGGTGATCGTGAAGTGGAGCGGCTCGCTCCACGCTGCCTCCGCCCCCGGCACACCGGCCCGGAATCGCCAGTGCCAAACGCCCGACGACAGAACCCGGTGCGGGTTGAACATCGCCCACGGCTTGGGCTCCGAGGTGATCGTATCCGCCTCGCCGAACCCCGGGTCCTTGGACAATTGGAAGCGGTAGAGGCACCCCCGCTCCCGCCTTCCTGGCACGATCAGCGGCGGCGGGTTCAGGTGCACCACATGCTCCGACCGCGGATACGGGCGACTCCGCACCTTCTCGTGCAGCCGCTCGGCCGTGCACGTGATCACGCCCGACTCCGCGCCACGACCGAGCGAACCAGCCCCAACCAGGTAGACACATGCCATGGTCAAAGCCCTTCTCATCTGCTGCCTAAATCTCTGTCGGTCACTGGCCATTCGGGTGATCTCTGTCCTGATGATGGAGGCGATTGTGTGGCTACTACTTCGGGCCTGCTCTTCCCACCTCGATCAGAGCGTACGTCTTCGCTGCCAGCGAGAACCGGATGTCATCGCCTTCGAGCCTCGGCACGCCGCCGCCAAGAACGGTTCTGGCGTGGACCCTCCGCGTGTCCCAGAGCTTGGCGAAAGCGATCTGCAGGGAAACTGCCTTGCTCTCGTCGCTCCAGTTGCCGCAGAGGATCAGGGCTTTCCCCTCCGCTTCCTTCACAAGCAGGCTGGCGTACACGTCCTTCGTCGCCGACGCGATGATCTGCCGTTTGCTCCAGTAGGGAACGAAGGTGGCGGCCGTCCACCACTTGTCCAGCGCGTCCCAGACCGGGTACATGGCCTCGTCGGACACAGCGGGAAGCACGCGATGCGGCAAGGTGTAGGCCAGGATCTCGCGTGCCTCGATGCGGTTGCCCTTGCCCAGACTCTTCTGGGCACGGTACAGGTAGTTGAACGAGGTATACCAGGTGTAGGGCGTGCCGTACTGGATGCGCATGTCCTTGAGCCGGAAGATGTCCGGGGTCAACCGACTGTAGGCATTCTTGCCCTCGGCGAGCCAGCTTTCCCCCTCGGTCGTCACGTCTGCGAACCCGATGGTGGCAGCTAGCCCCGTCTGGTGCAGGTAGATGGTTCCATTGCGACCCTCACTGTGGTAGACGTTGTAGATGCGCTTGAAAGCTTCGCGCAGGGCGAAGATGTTGGCCGTGGGATAGCGTTTCCCGTTGCGCTCGTAGCCCGAGCCATGGAACGGGTTGCGCGAGGGAATCGGCTGCGACACGTCCAGATAGACTCCGTCGAAGCCCAGCTTGTCATGCACCTCCCGGGCCGTCCACACCATGTAGTCCACAAAGGAGCTCCGGGTGCTCGTGTAGGCCGACTTGCCGTTTGGGAAGGTGCACGATGAGCGCGGGTGGACCCCCCACACGCCTTTGAAATGAGGCCACTCGGGGACCTTCTCACTCACGAAGTTGAGCCCGAAGTACGGCGTGAGTCGGGGCCCGGGACCGTACATCTTGCGTAGCGTTGCCGCCGGCGCATACTTCCTGGCCAAGGTCGCCGAGCACATGGGGTCCAGCGCCCAGTAGCACAACAGTGCGGCGTGGACACGCTCTTTGAATCCCTGCTTTTCCCGATCGTCCGGGCACATGTCCGCATGCCACAGCTTTGGGTTCGGTGGCCGGGGCTTCACCGGGGTGGCCTGGTAGGCCGTTTCGTAGCGGAAGCCACCAGTGGCGGGGCCGATTGGCACGTCCTCGCTGATGAAGTGATAGCGGAGGACGTTCTCCGCCCCCTGCTGGTCGATCTCCACATAGCGTTCACCGAACATGAACTCGTCGCTCTCGTGCATCAGCGCAAGGCCTCGGTGATCGTCACCGATCCAGATGTTGTTCATGAACTTCTGCGGCCAAGGCCAGCCGCCATGCAGGGAAATCGGCGTGTGACCGGCGACGACGATCTCTTCCTCCTGGCCTGCCTGGTAGTTGTAGAGGCAGGAGTAGTGCTTGCTCCCGAACTCCGTGAGGAAGTCGGCACCCCGAGCATAGAGGGAGCGGTCCTTGGCGTAGGGAAAGGCCAGCCACAGCCGGTTGATCACGGCCTTGACTTCGCTGCTCAGTTCGACACGCCACAGCGCGAAACCATCGAACTCCACCCGCACGGTTCCCTTGAGCGCCAGAGGTCCGCCGCGACCCTCAATCGCCCAGGTGACCGCCGCATCGGTCGTCTTGAGCAGCCTCACCTCGCGGAACGCCCAGCTGACTTGTTTGCCATCCACCAGGGCACGCAGTTCCGGCGGGCGCGCAAACAGCGGCTCGCCGAGGGCGGTCACTTGGGCGGGCAAGCCACTGCCAGACAGGAGGTACTCTCGCTGCGTCACCTTGACTTGGTTTCCGGCGACCGTTACCGGTTGCCATGGTGCCGGGGCTTTGTCGGAGATCCCCCACGTGTTGTTGAGCCAGACAAACTGCCTGAGGTCCGGCACCCGCAGATAGTCTGTCGTCGCCGCCAGTGCCTGCTCCTGCGTGCCCTTGGCGGTCGCCAACAGGAAGCACTGGACCACATAGTCCCCAGGCTTGCCCTTGTTGACCTCGGCCAGATCCAGCGTCACCACCGGCATAGCCTGGCCGCGGCGGGCTGCCATCTGCGTCTTCACATAGACGTGCTCAGACGCCTTGTCAGTGACTGCTACCTCAGCCACGTAGGTCGCGGGCAGCACATTGAGCTTGGACACATCCAACCCCACATGCAGCTTGCCCTTGGCATAGTCGGGGACCACATCGATGCTGAAGGAGGGTCTGAGCGCGAAGGGAATGCTGAGGGCCGCCAGGACCAACTGGCTCTTCAGATCGCCGATGTTGGCCTGGAAGAGGAGGTCCTCCTTGCGCTTGACTCCCACGCTGGCTTCCGCCCCGAAAGCCATGTCATCCTGGTTGGCTAGATCCGTGTACTGACTGAACAGCGTCCTGCTTGGTGGCGTGCCGCGCGTTCCCACGCGGCTCGCGATTCCCAACTCGCGGCCGCCGGGATTCCGCACTTGGCCGGAGAAGGCGATACCCGCGTTGTTCAGATCCCCGACCGCTGCGAAGCGCAGCGCCAGGTCGGAGCCGCCAAAGACGATCTCCCCATAGTCGGCTGTCTCCGCGAACCGCCCGAGCGGGGACCACGTCAACCAGTCCGTTGCCTTGCGCTGCGATCCCTCATCCACGGCCAGGTCACTGGTGAAGTTGATCCTCAGTCTGTCTCCAGCTTTGGGCGAGCCCATTCCCAGGCTCTTGAAGGGAATCCGCAACTCCGCCGTGAACACTCGCTTCTCAAAGGTCAACACGCCGCCCTGCATCGCCCCGCTGTCCCTTGTCTCGCACCTGAAATCCACCTCTGCCGAGCCTGCAGAGACGGCGTTGTCTCTGGACCCCATCAGGATCCCGCCGAACTCCGTGACCAGAATCTGTACCCAGCCGTGCTTCGGGCTTTCTGCCCAGATCTCGTAGGCCCCGTGTTGCTTGGACCACAGCTTGTCGCGTACCTTTGTGTCGTTGCGTAGGACCCTTCCCCGTCTCGACTGCATGGCGACGTAGAGGCATTCCTCGTCATAGCCCAACTGCACCTGGGCCTGCTGGTCGGCATAGGCGTTCTCCCCCAGTGCGTGGAACCCCGTGGTCATCGACGCATCGGCCCACTCCCCGGCCGAGTCGCGCCCATCGATCACCGGCATCGCCTTGAGCTTGGGGATCGTGAGGAGGGGCCGTCGCGGATCCGCCTTCGCCAGGAACGCGCGGCGCTCGACCTGCGGTAGGTCTGCCGTTCTGACGAACGACAGCTTGTCGAGAGACACGTTCCCCTTGACCCGAAGGTGGTGGGCGACCTTGGTCAGAGGCAGGTCTTGGCCGTCCTTCTCCAAGGTTGCGGGGAGGACCATATCCCACGTGTACAGCTGCCACTCCTTGCTGTTCACCGCAAAGTCAGGAGACTTCTGTGTGCCGAGAAGTTGCCGATCGTAGTAGTACAGCATGAAGTGAGCCGAGCCCTGCCCCTTCATCCAGACCGTCAGCCTGACTGGAACGGCCCGCGGGGCGCGGGTGAACGCGTCTGCACCGAGCCATGTCCAACGCGCCGTGGGGTTCTCCACCCGTAGGCAGATACTGCCATGAAACGCCTGCTCGTAGTCGTTGACCACCGTGACCAAGTCCTTCGACGCAGCGTCCACGCGATGCCCTTCCGGATGGATGGCACCGTTCTGCACCGTCTCGAAGCTGGGATTTGCCAGAAGCTCGACCGCTGGGAACACCATCGCATCGGCGCCAGCGACTTGGGCGCGGAGGGTTCCCGCCGCGCCCAGCAGGAACAGGAGAAGACGGGACATCGCCAGGGGGTTCATCGCGGAATGGACCATTGCTGGCTCCTTGCAGTCGTGGCCGGGCCTGGGGGCCGCTACAGTGTCTCGGGCAGCTGTCCGGGGGGTGGGTAGTGCTTCGAGCGGTCGTCGACAACCAACACCCAGTCGTTGCCCCGTTCAGGCACGCCTGGCGGAGCGAAGGTGCTGCTCACCTGGTCGGCGCGGGTGGCTTCCCCGGTCCTGGGGTTGTACCACCAACAGGTGTGTTCGCTCCAGGGGAGCCGGTCCAGATCGATCCCGATCAGGCCGCCCCGAGAGGCGTAAACAAAGGCATAGCCATTCCCTTGCGTGGCCCGGAGCCTTCCTTCGCCGGAACCCTCGCCGACAAGGAGATCCTGAGCCGGTGCTCTACCCGCCTGGGGACGCGAGCCCATCAGATTTCGCACATGGGTCATCTGGTGGGCTCCGGCACTGTCCAGTTCGTTTCGCCAGTGCAGCCCATGGTCCATTGCCACGGTCATCGTCTGTGGCGGCATCTCGTGCGGAGCATTGAAGCACCAGACATTCACATGGCCGTAGGTGTGGCCGCAGGCCCCCGCAAACAGAGACCAGTAGGCCGCCTGGCGCACGTCCTGGTCGTCGAATGTCCCGGTGTCTGGCTTCCAGTTGACCGGGTGCTTCTCATAGCAGGGCTCGCCATCCAGGACAGGCTTTGCGGGCTGTCTCTGCCAACCGCGATCCACAAAGGCATCGGTGCGGTTTCCCAAGCGGCCGTGGCCGCTCTGGAACATGTTGAAGTCCAGCCAGGTCCGGTCGTGGAACCACATGCTCGAACCGCTCTCGCCACGCGGGTGATAGGTCATGAGCTGGTGTGGACAGACCTCCTTGATCGCTTCCCCTATGAGATCCTCGATCACTGGGCGGCTGTCGCCTCGAATGTCCCCTCCATTCACCCAGGCAATGTTTGGCCGGTCCCGGTACCGCTCTGCAATCCAGCGGGCGTAGACGACCACGTTTTCCTCGTCGAACGGGACCTCGGCACCGTTTTGCCCATCGAGGAATGTCCCCCAGACCGGCAGCAGGGCGATGTAAAGACCGTGGTGATCGGCGGCATCGATGACTTGGTCAACATGCGTCCAGTAGTTCTCCTCGCCGCTGGTATCCGGCCGCGTGGGGTCACCGGCAACGCAGGGGCGATGACCGTAGGCATTGGGGGCGTTCCATGCCAAGTGGTACCCCATGAGGGCGACCGCCTGGATGACTGTGAACCCCTGCTCCCGCCGCTTCCCCAGGTACATGTCCGTTTCTTCGCATGTGAGTCGCACGAAGAGATCCCAGGCCGTGTCCCCCAGCCAGAACCAGTCGGCCCCGTCCGACCGCTCGATCCGTCGCCCGTCTTCCGAGATTCGCAGATCCATGCTCTTCTGCCCTTTTCCTACGAGTTCCCCAGGTGCAGCCATGGTTCTCAGGCCATTGCTGACGGGGGTTGTGCAGACTTCGCGGGTAGTCTACCGGGCGTTGCGTGTGAATGAAAGTGAGGCCGCCGCCCCCAGACTTGTCGTGCGGTGCTTCCGAGAGTAGCGTGGGGCCGCATCAGGCTTCGTCACTGCCGACTCGTATCGGATCCTTTCCCAGTTGGGAAGGACAGGAACGCCAGAGGAGATACCCGTGACACGACACGCTTGGCTCACTGTCCCATTCGCGATTGCCATGCTGGTCACGCAGGCCTGGGGCGCACCGCTACGACTCCATGTGTCCCCCGATGGCAACGACGCTTGGCCGGGAACGCGGGCTGACAGACCGTTCCGAACGCTCGAGCGGGCGCGGGACGAGATCCGCAACCTGAAGAAGGAGGCGGGATTGCCGGCGGGCGGTGTCGTGGTCGAGCTTGCGCCCGGGACCCATGAACGTAGCCGCGTGTTCGAGCTCTCAGCCGAGGATTCTGGAACGGTCGTCGCCCCGGTGGTCTACCGAGCCCGGAAACGGGGGGCAACCACGGTGACCGGCGGGGTCGTGGTCAATACCTGGCAACCGGTCGCCGATCCGGCCATCCTCGAACGCCTCGATGCCAAGGCGAGGGGCAAAGTCGTCTGGGTCGATATCCCCGTCGACCTCCTCGCATCGATCCCGGGGTTTGCCAACGGTGGTTGCGGCTACCGGGGCAAGCGTGAGTTTCCCCTGGCGCTGTTCCAGGGCGGTGCCCGTCTGCCCGTCGCCCGCTGGCCGAACGGCAGCTACACGAACATGGGCGAGTGCTTGGGGGAAAGCCGGGAGAGGGGGCATGTGGGCATGGTCTTCGGCGACGGTGTTTTCCGCTATGAGAACGAGCGCCTTTCTCGCTGGGTTGGCGAGCCGGATCTCTGGTTCGACGGCCTCTGGTTCCATGCCTGGGCAGACCAGAAGATGCGCCTGAAAGCCATCGACCTCCAGGCCAAGACGATCTCCCTGCTCGACCCGAAGTCGCACCACTTCGGCTACAAGACAGGCCGGCCATTCTACGTCTTCAACGCGCTCAGCGAGATCGACCGTCCGGGCGAATGGATGATCGATGGTGCGAAACGGCGACTCTACCTGTGGCCGGCGTCCGGGCCGCAGGCGGCCCCGGTCACCATCGCTGTGGGTGACGGCCTGATTTCCGCTGCGGGCATTGCCCACGTCAGCTTCGAGGACCTCGTGTTCGAGGCCTGCCGCGAGCAGGCCCTGATCTTCAAGAAGACAGAGAACGTGACTGTGTCTGGCTGCACGTTCCGCCACCTTGGCAGCACGGCGGTCCATCTCGACGGTGGCAGCGATGGCACGGTCATCGGCTGCGATTTGTACGACCTCGGCGAAGGCGGGGTGATTGCCAGAGGCGGCGTCTACGAGACGTTGACGCCGGGCAATCACCTGATCGAGAACAACCACATCCACGACTTTGGGCTGATCGTGAACACGTACCGTCCGGGCGCGGCTATCTATGGGGTCGGCAACAAGATCCGTCACAATCTGATCTACCAGGCTCAGCACCAAGGACTCTTCTTCAGAGGCAACGACCACCTCCTGGAGTACAACATTGTCCACGACGTGTGCCTGGCGACGAACGATGCCGGCGCCATCTATGCCTGCCACTACGATTGGAGCCAGCGGGGGACGATCCTGCGGTACAATCTGGTCCACACCACCGGCGAGCCGATGCCAGGGCACAGCGCGACCAAAGGCATCTACATGGACGATCAGACCACCGGTGCCACGATCCACGGCAACATCCTGTCCTCCTGCAAAGGCCCCGGGATTGTGGTGAGCTGCCGGGACCACACCGTGACCAACAATCTGGCAATCAACTGCAATACCGGGTTCATGCTTGCGAGCAGGGGCATCAACAGCTTCTGCGCCCCCGATGTGAAGAAGGGGCGGAATAGCATTCAGTTCACCAAACTGGCCAGGAAGATGGGTCTTTTCACTGGCGACCTATGGCGCAAGCGCTATCCCCGCTTGCTCGCCCCCTTGGATGAGGACCCGATCCTCGCCCACTGTGCCCGTGGCAATGTCTTCCAGAACAACGCCGCGGCGGGCAGTGGCCCGATGCGGGTCCACGACAAGGCCAATATCGAGAAGTCCTCCGTGATCGAGCACAACGTGGACCTGGACGCGGATCCTGGCTTTGTGGACCGGGAGAGCCTGGATCTGCGGCTGCGTCCCGATGCCCCCATCTACACCAACATCCCTGGCTTTGAACCCATCCCCTTCCAGAAGTTCGGGCTCTACGACGACCCGCGCCGGGCTACCCTGGCGGTCAAGTTCGGCCCCAACGTCTCGCCGATGCCGCGCATCATGTCGCCCCAGGACCGGGCCCGCGCCCGGCTGCCTGTTGTCCTCTCGATTCCGGCCGCGAGCGAGGATATCGTGATCGACGGCGCGCTTGCGCCAGGCGAATGGGCAGGGCAGGGCGCGATGCCCGAGGTCAAATGGGGTAGAAACGAGCGCGAGGCGCCCTTCGGGGGCCGGGTGTGGATGGAGACCGATGCGACCAGCCTGTGCGTCGCCGTTCAGATCCCGCACGGGGCCAGCAAGACGGTGACCCAAGGCCATCGCTGGGGGCGCGACGATGGCGTTGAGCTGGCGCTTGTTCCGGCCCAAACCGCCACGCTTCTGGCTCGCGTGCCCTGTGCTGTTCTGCGCGGCTATGCCGATGGCTCCTTTACGAGCGTGACTGACGGGGGACTCGACGGAGATGGTGCCGCGCGGGCCGGACGGGGAGTCACCTATGCCGCAACCAGCGTTGGGGATGGTGCCTGGTCAGCCGAGTGGCGGATTCCCTTTGCATCCCTGGGTCTGACTCCGAACAAGACGAACTGGCCCATCCTGGCCCACCTTACGGTGCGCAAGCCAACTGGCAACCATTGGCTTGGTTGGCGGCAGCGCTCCGCCACCGAGACCTGGAACGTGAAGGGCGCATACGCCCTCTGTTTGAGGTCCTTTGGCGATGTCCCGTTCATCCCTGGCTTCGCCGAGTCTGCTGTGCGCATCGACATCCAGGGAGATCGCAAGGCCACGAACCCGCGCATGGCGCCCGGCCCAGGCTCCACTGCTCCCAGCTGGGCCAAGAAGTGGAACCGTCTCGTCGCCGCTTTTGGAACGGCCCGTTGCGACCAGTGGCGCCAGTGCCAGTTCGAGTTCACGCCTCTGGAGGATGCGACCGTCACCCTCGAACTCATGGGCACCCAGTCGCTGGGTGGTAACCCGCTGGTGTGGACCTACTACGACGCGTTTGAGATCAGCGGCGCCGAACTGGTGAACGGCGACTTTGAGGAGGCCGGAGCGGATGGCCGGATTCCCGGCTGGAACTGCGTTCTCGATCAGCGCTTCACTACCGTTTCCA
This sequence comes from Victivallales bacterium, assembly GCA_018648945.1. Next base: position 753 of record JABGQJ010000177.1, on the reverse strand, counting down.
GGGGCAAGGCCGGGGTCGTCGAAAACCCCGCCCGGGCTGTCTCCGGCAAGCGCATGGCACGGACCTCGCACGATCATCGCGTGACCCAGAAACTCAAGCTGACCAAGGGACAGAAGGTCACGGTGCGCTTCAAAGCGCGCGGTGCCTTGCCGACAGCTGCGGCAGCAGCAGGAGCCAACGAGAATCGGTAGGTTTTCGGCAGGAAGCGCGGCCATCGCAGCTTGAGGATGGATTGGCTGCGCAGAGGTGCTCCCGTTGGCGCTCCGACCGCATCCACCGAACTGCCTTGCCGAGCCAGAGTCGTTGCTGGAACCGGGGTTGTGCCCGGGAGCGCTGGCTTCCAGCCGGCATCTTCTCCCGCTTGCGGTGGCGTGGGATGAACCGGAAGAGTGCACCGGGGCCCGGCGCACCTACCTGGGAACGGGAACGGCCGGGAGCGCTGGCTTCCAGCCGGCATCTTCTCCCGCTTGCGGTGGCGTGGCCCGAACCGGAAGAGTGCACCGGGGCCCGGCGCACCTACCTTGGAACGGGAATGGCCGGGAGCGCTGGCTTCCAGCCGGCATCTTCTCCCGCTTGCTGCGGCCACGAGGGAAGGCCAGGGGGTGTTCCGTTGGCAATCAGGGGGCGAGTTCTGAGTAGACCGTGCCCTGATCCGAGACCTGGAGGCCGCCGGCGGCCTTCGCGCCTGCCTGGGTGATCCGCAGTGCGTTCCCCGCTCGCGTAACCACGCAATGCTGACCGGGGGTGAAGCCG
>JABGQJ010001769.1 GCA_018648945.1 Victivallales bacterium | reverse complement strand
AGACTTTCTTCGCGCGAGGACCAAAGTGTTAAACTCGGGCTAGGGCGGCGGCATATGCCGAGGAAGGCGCCAGCCCGACGATGCCGCGAGATCGGGGAGAAAGGCATTGCTCTGCCGAGCCCGCAGAGTCAGCGTGGCTGCGGGCTCACGCCCTGGCACGATATGCCACCCCCTGCGGGGGTTCGGTCCATGACGATCCGCGAACCACGGGCTTATGCCCGTGGCTACGATATGCCGCCCTCTGCAAGGGCTCCGGGAATGACTGGCCAACAACAGGGAGATATGCAGGTGCGCCCAATCGGCCCCAGGAATCGTCGGAACTCCGGCAACTGACCTGCATCAGAAAGCGGCGCGATGCAGGACGACACGCCATTGGGCGGTTTGAAGCGGAGCATCGCTACGCCCGGGCGACCGCAAGAGCGGCTCGGGCGCCTTGATCCAGGAAGATCGTGTCCACCCCCACGGCGATGAAGGTGAAGCCGTTTGCCAAGGCTTCGGCGATGCCTTCCGG
>JABGQJ010001768.1 GCA_018648945.1 Victivallales bacterium | reverse complement strand
ACCCGGTGATCCGGCGGCATGGCGTAGGTTCCTAGCTGCCTGGCCGTCAGCCGGGCGCCGGGCTTGTGACACGACGGCGCGGTGAGATGAAGACGTCCCGGATCCTGCCCGGTCATGATCGCTGCGCGGGTAGGCGAGCAGTACGGGCTTGCGGAGTACGCATTGGTGAAGCGCATTCCGCGCTCGGCCAGCCGGTCGATGTTCGGTGTCTCGTAGTACTGACTGCCATACACGCCCGTGTCTATCCAGCCCAGGTCGTCGGTGAGGATGACCACGATGTTGGGCTTCGCGGCCTCGGCGCGAAGCGCGCCCAAAAGCAACAGGAAGGAAACAAGGACTCCAGAGATCCTGCTCATCATGCCGTCACTACTCCGTGAGTTTCCCGTTGAACTCGATCGGGAAAGCCGTAGTCCCATCCCCTGGAGGCAGCTCATCCTTGAGCGCTCCCCCAGGAGCCACAATCTGTACTCGGGGCAGCTCATCCTTGAGCGCTCCCCGGACCGGTTTGGGA
>JABGQJ010001767.1 GCA_018648945.1 Victivallales bacterium | reverse complement strand
CAGAAGAGCTTCGACGAAGATTTCGACGCCTATCTCGACTACCTGCACAACTCGGTCGAACTCCTCTGCACCCAGTACGGCGAAATCGGCGGTCTCTGGTTCGACGGCAACTGGAGCAAGCCGGACGCCGACTGGAAGGAAGACCGGCTCTACTCCATCATCCGCAAACACCAACCCGAAGCGATGATCATCAACAACACCGGCCTGGGCGCAAAAGGTGAAGTAGGCAATCCCGAAATCGACAGCGTCACCTTCGAGCAGGGTCGCCCCACTTCCATGAACCGGGAGGGAATGCCCAAATACGTGGCCGCCGAGATGTGCCAGACCATGAATCGCCACTGGGGGATCGGCAAGGACGACTTCGCGTACATGTCCCCGTCCGAGATCATCGACAATCTGTGCGCCTGTCGCAAAGTCGGCGCCAACTACCTGCTCAACGTCGGCCCGACCGCCGCAGGAGAGATCCCCGCGTACGAAGCGGCCGCCCTCTCCCGGTCGGGCGACTGGGTCC
>JABGQJ010001766.1 GCA_018648945.1 Victivallales bacterium | reverse complement strand
CCATTGCCAGCCCGCATCGTGGCCTGACGCCTGCCCGCACACTCGAGAGGATCGGCGCCATCCCCGGCCTCGCCGGACTTGACGGATTTATGGGAATCCCCGTGGGTTCACCGATCGTTGCGGACCTGGCATCGGGAACCCGGGCCAGCCTTCCCCCCGATGTGCCCATGCTGAGCATCGGCTCAATCGGAGACCCGCTCGTTCCTGCGGTACGGACCGTGTTTGAAGGCGCCGAGACGGTAATCGTCGGGTCAGGAGGTCTCTTCGAGCACGACGGCCTGGTCAGCGAGGAGGGAACCAGCCGCGAGATCTCCCTCTTTCTTGCTGGAAGGCCCCCGGGGTGCAGGTCGCTCATACACAGGGTCGGAGCAGCCGTGGTGCCCCGACTGATTGCAGGAGCCCACGACATGGTGTCGGTCGCCGGGCCGGTCGATGGCCTTCTTGCTGGCTGAGTTGGTGACCCCGGTGGCCGGTCTCCGGGGGTCGGAGCCCGGTTGACCGCCGGTACACT
>JABGQJ010001765.1 GCA_018648945.1 Victivallales bacterium | reverse complement strand
CCTCGCCGCCCGGGTTCCAGAACTGGAAGATGTCGTTGCAGCCGTACACGTGCCCGCAGGCTCCGGCGAACAGCGCCCAGTACGCCCCCAGGCGCAGGTCCGAATCGTCCATGCGGTGCTCGCCGTCGCTCAGGTTGTGCGGCATGTTCTCGTACGAAGGCTCGGCGTCCAGCACCGGCTTCGGCGGAGTCAGGTTCCAGTCGTGGGCGATCATTTCGTAGTTGCGCGCCCCGAACTTGTGTCCCGATTGGATCATGTTGAAGTCCAGCCAGTCCGCACCGTGGAACCAGGTCGACGAGTGGATGTTCGGGTCGAACCCGCGCTCCGGCGAACCGTGCGGGTGGAAGGTCACCAGCCCGCGGCCGCCGTCGCCGTCCTTGATCCCGCGCACCTGCTCGGCAAAGACCGCCTCCTTGCCCCACGGTTCGTCATCGCCGCCAACCACCCAGATCACCGGCTTGTCGCCGTAGCGCTCGCCTATGAACTTCCCAAACGCATGCGCGTTCTCCAGG
>JABGQJ010001764.1 GCA_018648945.1 Victivallales bacterium | reverse complement strand
GGGGTGGATCTGTCGATTGGGGCGGGGGAATATTTTGTCCTGCTTGGGCCTTCGGGCGGCGGCAAGACGACATTGCTACGGCTGCTGGGTGGCTTTATCCGGCCCAGTGCGGGCCAGATCCTTTTGCATGGAAGGGACGTCTCGGAACAGCCACCGAACCGTCGGCCCACATCGATGGTGTTTCAAAGTTTCGCCCTGTTTCCCCATATGACCGTGGCCCAGAACGTCGGCTATGGCTTGCGTCTGCGCCGTTTGCCCAAGGCTGAAATTGCCAGCCGGGTCGATGCCATGCTTGAACTGGTCGGCCTCTCGGCGCTGGCGGGTCGTATGCCCCATGCCCTTTCAGGCGGCCAGCAACAACGGGTACAACTGGGCCGGTCGTTGGTGTTGGAGGCTGATATTCTGCTGCTTGATGAACCCTTGGCCGCCCTGGATGCCAAGCTGCGCAAGGACATGTGCCTGGAGTTGAAACATCTACAGGAACAGGTCGGCATTACCTTCGTCCATGTCAC
>JABGQJ010001763.1 GCA_018648945.1 Victivallales bacterium | reverse complement strand
CAGGTTTTAGTACTGATTTACTCAACCTGTTCCATCTTTCGGAATTTAGCACGCCGGTTAAAGCTGCGATATTGGCTCCCAATATTAAAGATGACAATTTACAGCTGCTGGTTAAACAGTTACGTGACAATGGTGAACGGGTCATCAATGATTTATCGGCCGGGGAAACTTCAGCACAACAACAGATGTGCAGTCAGCAAATAATCCATGATGGAAAACAATGGGTTGTTAACGAGGTTAAATAAAAAATTCTTCACCACGAAGGCACGAAGTACACGAAGCTCTAAGTGTTTGAGTGCCATCGATGTGATTGATCAGAATCATAAGTTCAGGAACTATTAATATCACCATTTATATAGCCGTTAGGACTTCGTGTTCTTCGTGCCTTCGTGGTGAAAAGTAACTTAAATTAAAGGCATAATGTTATGGCAAAAAATGTAGTCGTCATCGGCACTCAATGGGGTGACGAAGGAAAAGGTAAAATTGTTGATTTACTCACTGACAGAGCAAAAG
>JABGQJ010001762.1 GCA_018648945.1 Victivallales bacterium | reverse complement strand
ATCCGGCTGGGCTTCAAGGCGACTGGGGAAGACGCTTGGATAGCCCTGATTGCTCGGGGGAAAGGCCCGCAACTCCATAACCCGAACAGGCCCGGCGTCAATCGAGACGAGCCTGATTCGGTTGGTCACCAGAGGTCCATCCAGCACAAACTCAAACCCGGCATCGTTCTGGTTTGGGGCCGGCGGCGGCGGGCCGTAGTACCAGCGTCCTCCGCGGGCCCAGTGCTTCCCGCTCCAGTTGTGCAGATTCATGTTGACTTCGTTCGGGAAGTGTCCCTCGTTGATGTCGATCTCAAAGCGTTGTTTGGGGCGCCCGCGGGTCATGATCCAGAAGGAGTTGTTGGTCCCCGTAGCCGCGGCGTAACGATAGCGGCATTCGAAATAGCCGTAGGTGAACGTCTCCCTTGTCCACAGGCTGGCCGCGGTCCAGTCCTGTTCGGCTCGGGTCTCCTTCCGTGCCTCCAGTCTCAGCAAGCCGTCCTTCAACACTGCGTTCTCGCGCCAACGACTGCAG
>JABGQJ010001761.1 GCA_018648945.1 Victivallales bacterium | reverse complement strand
GCAGGCGAATTTGAAGACGGCGCCCATGTTCTTCGCGCGAAAATTGACATGGCATCTCCCAATATCAGCCTGCGGGATCCGGTCATTTATCGCATCCTGAAACGGTCTCACCATCGGACGGGAGACCGGTGGTGCATCTATCCCATGTACGATTTCACCCATTGTCTCTCCGATTCCATTGAGGGGATTACCCATTCTCTGTGCACGCTGGAGTTTCAGGACAATCGCGCTGTTTATGACTGGGTTCTGGATCAGTTACCGGTGGAACGCCATCCCCAACAGATCGAATTTGCCCGACTTAATCTCAGCAATACGCTCTTGAGCAAGCGAATGCTGCTCAAACTGGTGCAGGAAGGGGTTGTGGAGGGATGGGACGATCCCCGCATGCCCACCCTTTCGGGGCTTCGCCGGCGTGGTTATACGCCGCGTGCCATTCGAGATTTCTGCGACCGGATCGGGTTGGCCAAAAAGAACAGCCAGGTGGATATGGCCTTGTTGGAGCACTGTGTTCGGG
>JABGQJ010001760.1 GCA_018648945.1 Victivallales bacterium | reverse complement strand
AGAGCTTTTTGTGTTTTATAAGTCCAGGTTGATGGGAATGAACGCTTTACTGGAACCTCTTCCTGTGCAATATAAAGATTACAGTGCATGGCATAATGAAATGATCCTGAATGGAAAGTTAAAAGATGCCGGTGTTTACTGGCATACAAAACTTTCCGGAGAAATACCGGTATTATCTCTTCCAACGGATCTTGTTCGTCCTTTGGTCCAGAGTTTTCAAGGAGACAGAATAAACTTCATTATCAGCAAAGAGAACACTGATTCATTAAGGGAATTATGTAAAGCGAACGGTGTAAGCCTGTTTATGTTCTTTGTCGCATTGGTAAAAGTCCTCCTTTATCGGTATTCGAGTCAGGAGGATATCATTGTTGGCTCCCCTGTGGCCGGCAGACAGCATAAAGACCTTGAAGGACAGATCGGCTATTATGTGAATACTCTAGCGCTTAGAGATAAGGTAATGGGAAAGGATTCTTTCCGATCGCTGCTCAAGCAAGTAAAGAAGACCGTGACAAAT
>JABGQJ010000176.1 GCA_018648945.1 Victivallales bacterium | reverse complement strand
CCTACAGGAGCTAGCGTACTTCTCGGGCGCTGTCTGTCAAGCCACAGTGGATCCCCTCGGGGGCGCAACCCGAGCGGGCAAAGTCGGCCTCCCGACATTGCCCGCAGGCGGGAAGATGGTATGGTTTCGGCCTGTAGAACACAGCCGTCCCAACCACCCCCTATTCTGGAGATGATCCCAATGGCCAAGGCAATGGACTTCGGCGTGCAGAGCTTCTGCTTCCGCAACTTCAAGGACAACACGGATGTGGCCGGCAAGGTCAAGCAGATCGGCGTGGACAAGATCGAGGTCTGCGGCATCCACAGTGGCGCCTTCGAGGATCTCGGCGCGTGGAAGAACGACGTCGCGATCTACCAAGACGCGGGCGTGGAGATCGTCTCCATCGGCGTGCAGACCTTCGGCGAGGACATGGTGTCCGCCCGGCGTTGGTTCGAGTGTGCCCAGGCCGCTGGTGCCAAGTACATCAGCGCCCACTTCCAGGTTGGCAACTTCCAGACGGTCGTGCCCAAGGTGGCCGCGCTCTGCGACGAGTTCGGCATTCGCATCGCCATTCACTGCCATGGCGGCTACTGCTTCGGCGGCTCCCCGGACGTGATCCGCTGCCTGCTCGACACCGGTGGCGAGAATATCGGCGTCTGTCTCGATACCGCCTGGTGCATGCAGATTGGGCCCCGCCAGGGCAAGCCCATCCAGTGGGTCAAGAACACCTTCAAGGGGCGCATCTACGGGGTCCACTACAAGGACTTCACCTTCGGCCCCGATGGCATGTGGGAAGACGTGGTGGTGGGCACCGGCAATCTCGACCTGCCCGCCTTCGTCACTGCGCTGAACGACGAGGACTTCGACGGCTATGCCGTGATCGAATACGAGGCGGATCCCGAGAACCCCGTACCCGCGCTCACCGAGTGCGTCACCGCCGTGCGCGCCGCTGGTGTGTAGAATCTGAACAGACTGAAGCCCCCGGCAGCGCGTTCTGCCGGGGGCATTCCCCATACGGAGGCCGCCATGGCCGTGCACCTGACTCGACGTGATGCCCTGCGTGCCATGGCTGCGAGTGGATTGGCGCTCACCGTCGGGCAGGCCGTTGCTGCGCCGACCGCTGGCGAGCATCCGAACATCCTGTTCATCCTGACCGACGATCAGCGTTGGGACGCCCTGAGTTGCATGGGCCATCCGTTCCTCAAGACCCCGAACCTCGACCGCATCCGGCACGAAGGCGCGCTCTTTGCCAATGCCTTTGTGACCACCTCGCTCTGCAGTCCGAGCCGAGGCAGCTTCCTGACTGGCTGCTACGCGCACACCCACGGCGTCATGCAGAATGAGAAGCGCGATTTCGACTTCTCTGCCACCCCCTCCTTTGCCCAAGTCCTGCAGAAGAGTGGCTACCACACCGGCTATGTGGGCAAGTGGCACATGGGGCCGAAGGCCGGCCCGCGCCCCGGCTTCGATTACTGGCTGAGCTTCCGGGGGCAGGGCAAGTACACCGACCCGCCGCTGAACGAGAATGGCCGCGACTTCAAGGCCAAGGGCTACATGAGCGACCTGCTCACCGACTACGCGCTGAAGTTCCTGGGGAGCAGTTCGGATGAGAAGCCCTTTTGCCTCTATCTCTCCCACAAGGCCGTCCACGGGCCCTTTACCCCTGCGCCCCGGCATGCCGACATCTGGCCGGATGTGCAACTGAAGGAGCCAGTCAGCTACCGGGACACCTTCGCCAGCAAGCCCGAATGGCTGCGGAGCGTCCATGGCACCAAGTCCGCCCGCGTGGTCAACAACCGCTCCACTGTTGGCGGCGAGGCACGGCCGATTGCGCCCTGGAGCCCGCGCAAGAAGGCGACGCTTGATTACTATCGCGCCATTCAGGCCGTGGATGATGGCGTCGGCAAGGTGCTCGCGTTGCTGAAGGAGCAGGGGCGCCTCGACAACACCGTGATCGTCTTCGCGGGCGACAACGGCTATTTCTGGGGTGAACACCGACGCGGCGACAAGCGCCTCATGTATGAGGAGTCGCTGCGCATCCCCATGCTCATTCGCTATCCCAAACTGGTGAAGGCAGGCTCCACCATCCAGCAGATGGCGCTGAACATCGATCTGGCCCCAACCCTCCTGGAACTTGCCGGACAACCTGTGCCCGTGCATATGCAGGGACGTTCCTGGCGACCGCTGTTCGATGGCAGGAAGAAGGGCTGGCGCAGGTCGTTCCTCTATGAATACTGGGTGGATCTCACCCCCAATATCCCGCGCATGGTCGGTGTGCGTACCGCAGACTGGAAACTGGTCCGCTACCCGGATCTGAAGGACTTGGATGAACTCTATGATCTACGCAGCGATCCCCATGAATTGAGCAACCTGGCGGAGGTCGCCGCTCACGATGCCAAGCATCAGGAACTGAGCAAGGAGCTGGACCGGTTGCTCGACGAGACCGGCTATCACACGACCAAATGGAAGACCCAACCCCTCGGTCGGCCCCAACGCGGTGGCAAGACCGTGCTGGCCTACGACTTCGCCAAGGCCACTGGCGACCGTGTCCCCGATACGTCAGGGATGAGGAACGCTGGCCGCATCGTCGTCGGCACGCTGGTTGCCGGGCGCGTGGGGGGGCAGGCCCTCAAGCTGAGCGGCAAGGGACATGTGGACGTGAAACCCAGCCCGTCGCTGGCTCTCACCAACCGCTACTGGACCTACGAAGCCTGGATCAAGGCCGAGGCCGACGGGGTTGTGGTGGCCCGTGGCGGCCACAATCTGGGTCTCGTGCTTTTCCTGGAGGGCGGCAAGCCGTCCTTCAGCGTCCGCAGTCAAGGACGGTCCTTCGTGGCGCAGGGAGGAGAATCGATGCTCGGCAAGTGGACCCATATCGCGGGCGTCTTCGACCGCAACCAGGCTCGGGTATATGTGGATGGGGAACTGGCCGGGCAGGTCGCCCTCCCATTCCGCACCCTCCGCGACCCGAAGGAACCCATGCAGATCGGGGCCGACCTCACGACCCCCGTGGATCCCGTCGCCGGCGAGGGGCGGTTCCGGGGCATGATCGATATGGTGCGGGTACACAGCAAGGTTCTGTCTGCCGAGGAGATCAAGCGCAGCGCCGCGCGGTGAATGCAGGAAAGGGACGGAAGGGACGCGGGGTGGGTGGGCTCTTGCAGCACGGTGAATGCAGGAAAGGGACGGGAAGGACGGAAGAGACCTAAGGGACACGGGGAGGGGAGTTTCTTGCCGCGCGGTGAGTGCAGGAAAGGGACGGAAAGGACGGAAGGGACCTAAGGGACGCGGGGAGGGGAGTTTCTTGCCGCGCGGCGGGCTCTGCCCATGGTTTCGCGCATGCCGCCGTTTTGGAGGAAGGCTTTCTCCAGGGCGGTGACCTGGCGATCGAGGAGGAAGTTGGTGAGCCTTATCAGGCCGAGGATGACATTGGCACAGATGGCCGGATCTGGGTGCTCAATGCCTTTGCGGAATGTCTGGTAGTCGGCGTTCGGGGTGCGATTGAGTTGCCGTAGCCGCTGCGTGTATGGATGGTCCTTGTCCCACTCCTCCAGATGTCGTGTGCGCAGGAAGTCCCGGTAGTCGGTCAGCAGCTCTTCGAGGCTGGCGCGGGCCACGTTGGTGAGCTTGAGCTCCAACTCCTTCGAGGTCCCGGACACCTGGCTGCCCTCGACGATGTTCTGCTTACCTGAACGCGCCGCTTGGACCATCTGGTCATAGGTGCGGTCACGCTTGTTGATGAACCGAGCGCAGAAGTGGACCGTGGCATCGTAGACGATCTCCGCCTTCTGGTAGGAAAGCAACTTCCGGTAGCCGCCATGGGGTGGGATGAAGCCATCTGTCATGCCAAGCTCCCTCTGTCCCTTTGGTCATTTAGGTCCTTTCTGTCCCTTACTCTTGCCGTTGATCCTGAGGATGCAAGTGTGTCAAGGCAAGAGGACCCAAGGGACAGGGAGTCTCTGCCTCTGGATTGTCCCTTTGGTCCTTCTGGTCCTTCTGGTCCTTTGCGTCCCTTTCTTGCCTGGCTAAGGCGCAGCCGGCGCGAGAGCCAGAATGCCCCACGTTGCCAGCTTCGGTAGGGTGATGCGGACACTATCGGCATGCACCTCCGGGGTCAGTTCGGTTGGCTCTTCTCCTGGCTGCCAATAGGTGACGCGGCGAACCGCTCCCCAGCGGCGCAGGTTGACGGTCACGAAGCGGTAGGTCTCGGGGCGTTTGGGGTCGGCCGAGAGGTTCCAGTTCACGACATGGATGAGCACCGTCCCATCGTCTGCCCGACGCGGGAACAGGTACACTCCCGGGGGTCCCTCAAGGCGGATCGTGTCCAGGCCGGAGGCAGTGAGGAGGGCATCCAGGTCGGCGGCGGGATCGATCAGCCGCAGACGCCGCTCGGCCAGGATCCCCTCCAGGCAGGTGCGGTCGTCCTTTGCCAAGGTCTCGACCGGGCTGAGGGCAATCAGCGCCTGCAATCCGTGCAGGTCTGCCTCGCGTAGCGGGATGCGCGATTGGCGGGTGGCGGCGACCAGGAGCTGGAACGGGATCTGGCGCGCGGCCAGCTGCTCGCAGAACTGGGTCACGTGGAGCGTATCCTCCACATCTGCGTTCACCAGCACGCCGACCGATGCCAGTGGTCGGGCCGTGTCGAAGAGTTGCGGCTGGGCATGGATGAGGTCGTAGTAGGCACCGAAATCCGCGCGGGTACCGTTGTAGCGCGGTTGGCTGCCAGTCGCATCCGATCCCATGTAGACATCCCATGGCACGAGCTGGAACTGGCCCAAGGCGTAGGCGAGAGCGAGCGTGCGCGCGCCGTCGGCCACTCCCAGGAGAACGGGCGTCGAGATATGCTGGAGCCCGAGGGCTTCGGCCGTCTTGCCAGCAGTGAGATTCATGGCAAACGTGCGGTCGTAGGATTCGCCATGATAGAAGTCGACAATGTCCGCGTGCACCAGACGCGCGTTGTGGTCGGAGACGGGCAGGGGCAGAAGCTCGTTCACCGAGATCGCGATGTGCTTGGCCGGCGACCAGCCATCGAGCCGTTTGCGCAGTTCGCGGTAGAACGCCCGGGCGCTCTCGGTCTGGAAGGCAACGAAGGCCGGGGTCAGCGGCAGGTCCTTGAACTCCTTGCGGTAGGTGGCCGCATCCGGGACGCCGTGGGCTTTCAAGTGGGCGCGGTAATCGAAGGTGTCGATGTCGGTGATCCCGAGCGCCCGCTGCTCGTCGTCCGTCTTCGTCGTGCGCAGGAACTCGCGGAAGCCAGCCCGGCAATGGGGGCAGAAACAGACGCCACCGTAGTCCACCCAGGAGGCATTCATGGCCGAGTCATCGACGTGGATCATGTCCACGCCCATGTCCACATAGGTCTTGACGTCGGCAAAGAAGATGTCGCGGAACGCGGGTTGGTTGCAGCAGCCGGTGTAGTGCGGTGGCTTGAAGGTGACCATCCAGTTCGGCATGTTTTTGTTGCCGTCGAGATCCTCATGGCGGCCCGAGGTGTCGCCTGCGGCGCTCTTCCCCGGCGTGGCCTTGGCTGTGCCCTGCAGGCCGTGCAAGGCGCCTTGGTAGCGCAAACCGGCGGCCTGAATGGAGGCGGCGTAGTCTGGTTTGTTGCCGTAGACCCACAGGCAGTCGGTGGCATGGAACGACTGCATCACCTCCAGGGCCTTGGCTCGTTGCCAACGGGTGGAGAACGGGATGGCGGAGCGCTTGAACGCCAACGGCCGGGTCGGCTTGGGCCGTGGCTGCAGCGTGGCTATCCCCGACCGGGCGGCGTCTGCCCGGTCGGCAGTGGCGATGGCGCTCATCTCAGCCAAGGACAGGGCTCGGTCGTAGATCCGGAAGCGGGCCAGCCAGCCGTTGAACGGGCGAATCCCGATGAGGTTGCCGATCACCAGTTTGCCCCAGGCGGGGCGAAGAGCGCCTGGGCGCGGGGCTTCGCGCATGGGCACGACCTCCCGGGTCAGCCCGCCCAAGCAACCTCGCACGGTGTCCCGATCCACCGCCACCGCGATGAACCGCCAATCGGTGAGAGCAGGCACCCGCCCGCGTGCGGAAGCTGGCACGCTCAGCCCCGCATTTGTCTTCTTCATCCCCCCAGCCAGGAAGCTCAGGCCCACGCCGCGCGAGTTCGGCAGCAGATCCCATCCTGTCTCCGTCATGGCCAGCCGGGAGTTGATGCCGTTCTTCGTCGGGTTCTGCCGTGCCCAGAGCACGACCGTAAAGCAGTCGATATCGACCAGTTGGTCACCTGGGAAGACCACTGCACCCCCCGTTCGGGAGACATCCGTGCCGAATTCCCCTCCGTGCCGCGAGGCGCGCGTGAGATCGACGCAGCCGCCCAGCGCCGAGGCATCCCAGAGCGGTCCCTCTCCTTCGGCATACTCCACAAGGGCGGCCGTGCCGCCGAGAGAGCCTCGGTTCACGAGGTCCCCCGCCAACGACAGGTCGATAATCGGTGCGGGGACCTGCGCTTGCGCCACGGACGCCGACAGGACGAACAGGCAAATCAGGGGTGCAAAGCGGTTGTGCACGGTGGGTTCCTCTATTCTGCGTTCTCTGCCAAGTGTACGTCGTCGATCCACAAGGTGCGGCCCGCATTCAACGCTGCGCCCACATCGAATTGCACGAGATAGCTGTTCGCGTCGCCCTTCTTCAGTCCACGCCCATGCAAGGTGTAGCGGCGCGGCGCCCTGCCGATGCTCTGGTGGCGCATGCCCAGCACCTTGTGGGGGGCATTGCTGGCCTGCAAGCCCACCCGACAATGGACGGGACCATCCGCCATCGCGCGGAAGGTGAGGGTGTATTCGACGCCGGGCTTGGCTGTGAAGGGATGGGTCAAGCGCAGGTGGTAGACCGTTCCCGTCGGTCGGCGGATGATCAGGCGGGCGCTGTTCGGCCCCGAGAGCTTGCGCCCATCGTCGGGGTCTGCCGCCAGCGCGTCCTCTCCGGCCTGGGGGAAGACGACGCGCTTCCAGCCGGTGAGCCCCTGGTCGAACTCGCCATTGGCGATGAGGCCCGCTGGACGTTCACGCTTCACGAAACGGGCCGAAACCAGCGCGGAGGCGATGCCGTCCAGAACACTGATGGCCGAAACGGTGCGCGTGTCGCGGATCGTCAGCGAGCCAGTGTACCGGGGTGAACCGGTGCCAGGCACGCTGCCATCGAGCGTGTAGTGCATGCGTACCCCAGGCGTGGCGCAATCAAGAGCAACCCGCGCTTCCTGATGAAAGACGAGGTCGTCGGTGACAAAGGAGGGTGGCCAGATACCAGTCGCGGCGGTCGGGTCCGGATCGACCACCAGCACGCCCCACGGGCCCAAAGCGGGGATCTCGACCGTGTTGACAAAGCCACGGGACAGTTCCGTCTCCCGAACCAAGCTGCGATAGTTTTTGGTGCGGAACGCCTCGTCATGGGCCTTCTGGTCGTGTGGCAGCACGGGCGTGAAGAGGCGCACCCGCAGCGGTCGGCCAGCGAAGAATGCGGGGGGATGCAGCGAGAGGGCGAAGGGCTGGGTCTGTTCCCGCCAATCGACCAGATGAACGGCCACCGGTGCCGCCGCCTTCCCGGGGACGGCCCGGGCAAAGGCGACGATCCCGGCCGCATCCGTCAGCGGGGTCACGGGGGGCGTGGCATCCAGCCAGCGCTCGTCCATGATCTCGCCGCCAACCGCGAAGGCATCCGAATACCCATCGAGGAAGGGGGCCATACCACGGACGAAGGCAGTCAGGTCGGCGTAGTTCTCGGGCTTGCCGAAGTAGCGTCTCCCATTGGGCGTTGGCAGATAGGTGTCCCATGGCATCTCGATGTGGCCACCGGTGGCGTAGACGGTGGCGATGCTCTGGCGAGTATGCTGGACCCAGTCGGGGGCCTCCTCTTCGCCGGTGCGGCGGAGAGGCATGGTGACGCTCTGGGTTCTGTCGAGAGCCGCTGCCTTGCGCATGGCGGCATAGAGGAACTTGGGCGTGGCGTGGCTGGTGGACAGCTCGCCGATGCAGTAGTCGAACGTCAGCTCGATGTCGGTCCACTGGCGCGTGCCATTGTTGCACGAAATGGGGATTTCCCGCCCGACCTTCTTGTTCAGTTCCTCGCGCCACCAGCGGGCGAATGCCACCGAGGAATCCGTCTGGAACCGTACGAAGTAAGCCTTCAGTTCGTCGCCCTTCCAGGCACCGAAGGCGTCCCCGATGGGGGCGTCCTTGGCCCGCAGGTGCTCGCGGTAGTCGAAGGCCTTGAGATCGGCAACACCCAACCGCCGCAGGACTGCGGGATCGCCGTTGGTCGCCAGCCACTGGTTGAAGCCCTTCATGCAGTGCTCGCAGAAGCAGCCTCCCCAGCGGACCGCGTGCTTGTTCTGGCCCGGTTCATCGCGCTGTAGTACATCCGCCCCAGCCGCGACGGCGGCAACGGCATCCCGGACATGCCCGGCCCGGAATTCGGGGTGGTTGGCGCACCCCCAAGCGTTCGGCGTTTTCCAGGCCCGCATCCAGGTAGCGTAGACGGGATTCCCCTCGCGGTCCCGCACATTCCAGACCGCGCGCGATTGCTTGCCTCGGTAGGAACCGGCAGCCAAGGCCCCACCATAGGTTGCCCCCATGTCGTGGACCTTGCGGATGAACCCCTTGTCGTTGCCGTAAGTCCATTCCAGCCAGGTGACATGGAAACCCCGGATGGCATCGAGCGTGTTGTGAGGATCCTTCGCATTGGTCGGGCGCGGGCGCAGTGAACGCATGCACACGTCGCTGGCGCGCGGGGCCCCGGCAATCTGGGGAACTGGCTTTGCCACGCGGTGCAGAAGGCTTGGCCCAGACGTTGCGGCTTCCTGGGCGCCGGCGAGGAAGGTGGTCAGCGTGAGGCACGCTGCCGCGGTGGTCAGTAGTCGTTGGTTTGCCTTCACCTTCGCTCTCCTATCTGTCTTCTGCCGAGAAGCGGTTGCCTACATGGGGCGCGTCGTCTGCTTACCACACCTGTCCTGCTGCCTGAGCAACTGTCACCCGACTGACTCGGTCTTGCTCCTCAGTTGAGGTACGCCAGGTGGTTGCAAATTGACCTCCTGCGGGCCATGTTCCAGGCGGTCGCAGACGGTACTGTAACTGGAGATACGCATGAAGACTACCCGCTGGTCCCTCGGCTGTTGGCTTTCCCTGTTGCCACTCGTTTCGGCAGCTGGCACGGTGGTGCAGGTGGAGAATGGGATGCACGAGCAGTTCCAGGCGATCGCGGCGGTGCCGGTGTCGGCGGCGCAGGCTGGTGGCCTGGCGAAGGCGAGTCTGGTGGAGATCGGGGCCAACGGCGAGCGCATGGGGGCAGTCCCCAGCGTGGTGGATGCAAGTGGCGATGCTCCCCAACTGG
Organism: Victivallales bacterium; assembly: GCA_018648945.1. Next base: position 2,910 of record JABGQJ010000176.1, on the reverse strand, counting down.
TACTGATGCTCCCTGGGGTGACCGAGGCCGGAGGGCAGCGTCGGTTCCTGGCGGTTCCGGGGGCGGCGCCGGCGGCGAGCAGTGATCTGGTGGTGGAATCAACCGAGAAGGAGCTGGTGATCCGCAACTCGTATTTCGAGATCCGTCACCCGAGGAAGGGCGCTGGCGGTCTGCCCAAGGGCGTCCGCTTCCAGTTGTCCGGTCGCAACGACCCCGACCTCTATCTTCTGGATCGCATCTACCGTCGCGAGACCAAGCGACAGTACCTGCTCGCCTATGATCCGGAGTCCACAGCCAAGGTCGTACTCCAGAGCCCCCTCCGCGTGGTGGTCGAGACCCAAGCCCGCTACTGCCTGAACAGGAAGCCAGCGCCCGGCACACCGCGCGCGACGTACCGTTTCGTCTACAGCCCCTATTCCCCTGTGGTCGGGGTGACCTCTAAGATGGAGAAGGACGACGATGGGCTGTGGAACGAACTGCATTTCCTGCACCTGACCCGCAACGAATTCCACTATACCAACTTCGTGACCGGCAACGGCGGCAATCTCCACCCTATGAACACGCCGGGAGAGAAGAGCAAGTCTATCAGCGACAGCCGCTGGGCCGTGATGGCCACCGAGGCCGATGCCGCTGGCGCGGGGTATGGTCGGGTCACTTGCTGGGATGCCTCCGACGAATTCTACTACTATGTATGCCCTGACCGGATGCAGTGGAGTGCCAAGACCGTGGATCGGTCCAATGCGCTCTATTTCGGGCCGGCCAGCGCCGATTCCGCGTGGTATTCCCGCTGGCTCTCCGGTCCATCGCTGACGACGAGGCTCGTATCCAGCGAAGTGGCTGCCGCCGCTCCCGAGACCTTGCCACCGCCGAAGGGCGCGCATGAACTGCAGAACGACGCCTTGCGTCTGGTCTTCGCGGGCGCGGAGCAGGGCTTCGACTGCATCGGCATCGAGAACCGGCTGGTGGACAACACCCGGTTCGTGCACACTCGCGACGAAGCTCCCGGTCTCTGGCGGCTGGAGTTCCGCACCCCATTCCAGGCCGTGCCCGAGGGCTCGGACAAGAAGGAGCACGAGAAGCTTCTCCTGGACAACCGGGCCGAGGGCAAGCGCACGGCCAAGGTGACGCAGACGGCAGATGGCCAGTTGCTCACGCTCACTTGGCAGGGGCTGGCGCTGGGCGACGAACCCGGCGTGATCGATGTCACCGCCACGGTATTGCTGAAGAAGGGGGCAGGGGAGAGCGAGTGGCGGATCAAGATCGACAATCGCAGCAAGGTGTTTGGCCTCTGGGAGGCCAGCTATCCGCTGCTCAGCACCATGGCACCCCGTGGCACGGCCGACGTTCTCGTGCCAAGCGGCAACTGGGGCGGCAAGCTGTGGAAGAAGTGCAAGGGACGCTTTGGCAGCGCGTACCCCTCCGGTGCGTGCCCGGTGCAGTTCATGGCCTTTAATTTGGGGCAAGCCGGCATCTACTTCGGCGCCCACGACCCCGGTGCTCGGGCCAAGTCTGTTCGCCTGAGCGCGAACCAGGACGCCACCTTTGCCACCTACGCCGAAGACATGGGAGTGCCGGGCTCCGACGTAGCGGCGCCATTCCCGGTTGTCCTCTCCGCCTACCGAGGAAACTGGTGGCAGGCGGCCCGCCGCTACCGGCAATGGGCTACGCAGCAGGCCTGGACCAAGAAGGGCTGGATTCGGGACCGCAAGGACTTCCCACAGCAGCTTGAGGATCTCGGCATGTGGTGGATCGCCAGCGGCGGCGCGGACACCGTGAAGCCCTTTATGCTGGAGGCCGACGAACGGTCGCCGCTCAGCATCGGGCTCCATTGGTACAACTGGCACAAGATTCCCTTCGATCACACCTACCCCGAATACTTCCCCACCAAACCCGGCGTCCCCGAGGCCACGCGCGAGCTGGTCTCCAAGGGGCAGATGATCATGCCCTATATCAATGGTCGCCTCTGGGATCGGGACATCCCCAGCTTTGCCGCTCAGGGAATGGCAGGCTCCTGCAAAGAACCCTCGATGGAGCCCTATATCGAGGTCTACGGTTCTGGTCGCCGCCTTTCCCCTATGTGTCCCACCACCAAAGTCTGGCAGGACAAGGTGGGCGAGATCTGCCATCGGCTGATGACCGAAGTCGGGGTGAATAGCATCTACTTGGACCAGATCGGCGCGGCCCGCCCGCGCATCTGTTTCGACCCCTCCCACGGCCATCCGCTCGGCGGCGGTCGGCATTGGGTGGATGCGTACCGCACGATGATGACCCCGATCAAGGCCGAAGCTGCGCAGCGGAAATGCACCCTCACCACCGAGAATACGGCTGAGCCCTACATGGATACCATCGACGCCTTCCTCGCTTGGTCGCCCCGGTACCAGGAAGACGTGCCTGTCCTGCCCGCCGTCTACACGGGCTACACCATATACTTCACCAGTCCCCAAGACCCCAAGGACAATCTTGCTGCCTTTGCCATGGCGCAGGGGCGCGACTTCCTCTGGGGTTGCCAGCTGGGCTGGAACTCAAACTGGTTGCTGGCCGAGGCCAACCGAGAGAAGCTGGACTTCATGATCCGCGCCAGCCAAGTGCGTCTGGCCGCCCAGAAATTCATGGTCCACGGTCAGTTGCTGGACGAGATCCGGCCTACCGAACCAGTGCCCAGTATGACGGTCACTTGGAACCGCCGCACGGCCCATCCCGCCACGCTTCCCGCCGCGCAGGGCACCATCTGGCGTTCGCTGGATGGCGAGCTTGCCGCTGTCTTCTTCAATGCCGCCGACGAACCCCGCGAGCTAGCGTGGCAGGTCAAACCTGCCGATTGGGGCATCAAGGGCGACGCGTGGTTGGTGGAGCGACTGCTCACCGAGGGGACCGTTCCGACCCAGACCACCGAGGGTGACACCATCGTCC
>JABGQJ010001759.1 GCA_018648945.1 Victivallales bacterium | reverse complement strand
GCGCCAGGAGGCCATCCTCGAGGATCCGTACATCCTGTTCAACCAGGGCAAGATCAGCTCTGTCCAGGACATGCTGCCGGTACTCGAAAAGGTCATGCAGGCAGGTCGCCCGCTTCTGATCGTCGCCGAGGATGTCGAGGGCGAGGCCCTGGCCACCCTGGTGGTCAACAAGATCCGCGGCACCTTCAACTCGGTGTCGGTGAAGGCTCCCGGGTTCGGTGAGCGTCGCAAGGCGATGCTCCAGGACATGGCGATTCTCACCGGTGGTCAGGTTGTTGCCGAAGAGGTCGGTCTGAAGCTCGACGGTGTGACCCTCGACATGATGGGCACCGCCCGCAAGGTCGTTATCACCAAGGACGACACCACGATCGTCGAGGGTGCAGGCGACATAGCCGATGTTGATGCCCGCATCACCCAGATCAAGCGTGAGATCGACGAGACGGACTCCGACTGGGATAGCGAGAAGCTCCAGGAGAGGCTCGCCAAGCTGGCCGGTGGCGTTGCCGTCGTTCAG
>JABGQJ010001758.1 GCA_018648945.1 Victivallales bacterium | reverse complement strand
CCCGGACCATCAGGCTTTCCCGTGCCTCGGCCAGTTTGCGGTAATCCTTGGGCACCACGGTGTACAGACGCCGGGCGGAATAGCGGTGTCCCTGCCACAACAGGTGATCCAGGCGGGCAATATGATCGGCCATGGTGAAAGTCTTGCGGTAGCGGCGGTAAAGCTTTTTCGACTGCCGGCGGGCGAAGACATTGTTGATCCAGGCATAGCGCAGCCATTGCATGCCGTCTTCCTGCATGCCGTTGGCCAGCATGGCCTCGGCCAGGCGGATTTGACCGGGGCCTGAAAGCGGGCGGTGCAGGGTAAACCAGTCCAACGCGGCGCGGTCGCTGACCCGGCTTTTCTCCATCGCTTCTTCCGCCCGCCGGATCAAACGCTGGCGCGAGGGCCAGGCTGGATTGGTGGTAAGAAAATCAGTGATCTCGTTAAAGCTGGCCCGGTTGCCACTTTCCCGGTAGTTCAGCCAGCGCAGGGCCTTGGCGGGCAGGGGATCTTTCGCCCGGCGCGCCAGACGG
>JABGQJ010001757.1 GCA_018648945.1 Victivallales bacterium | reverse complement strand
CATCCGCGTGGAGAGCGGCAATGCCCCACACATGGCATGGGAATGGCCGGCACGGTCGGTCAGTTCCTGTCCCAGGTACATGAGGCCGCCGCACTCGCCGTAGATGGGGTTTCCCTTTGCCGCGAAGCCACCTATCGCGCAACGCAGGGATGTGTTGGCGGCCAGGCTTGGACCGAACTCCTCGGGGTAGCCGCCTCCAATGATCAGGCCGTCGAGATCAGGGGGAAGCGCCTTGTCGAAAAGCGGAGAGAAAAACACCACTTCGGCGCCGGCATCGCGCAGCATCTCCAGGTTGTCCGGGTAGTAGAAGTGGAAAGCCTCGTCCCGCGCGACGCCGATGCGTGTGTGTGCAACCGGGGAGATGGACAGCGTACGGGACGACTTCAGCGGTGCGGCTTCAGCGGCCGTGTCCAGCAGAGAATCAAGGTCAATCTGCCGCTCCATGACATCGGCAAGTTCCTCAAAAACGCCGTCGTCTGTCGTCTTCTGATCAGCGGAGACCAAGCCGAGATGAC
>JABGQJ010001756.1 GCA_018648945.1 Victivallales bacterium | reverse complement strand
TCGAACGACATGACAGTCAACCCGAACATGGACGTCGCCGACAACGTCGTCTGGCGCGAAGGCATGACGCTCGAAACGATGCGCGACTTCGACGCGAAAAAGAAGAATTGGGTGCCCCTGCTCCGTGATGATGCGGTCGTCGAGTATCCGTGCGATCAGACGACTTTGACCCAGCGTTATACGAACGAGGCGATCGAGTTCATCGACGCGAATCAGGACAACCCGTTCTTCCTCTACCTCGCCCACATGTACGTGCACGTCCCCCTGTACGCCCCGGAGCGCTTCCTCGAACAGTCGCGCAACGGCAAATATGGCGCCGCCGTCGAACACGTCGACTTCTGCATGGCCGTCCTCTTCGACGAGTTGGAGCGACTCGGCCTCGACGACAACACCCTGGTCATCTTCACCTCCGACAACGGCGGCGCCCCACAGCACGGTGCCAGCAACGCCCCCCTGCGCGGCCAGAAGGGCACCACCTGGGAGGGCGGCATGCGCGTCCCCTGCGTCATGCGCTGG
>JABGQJ010001755.1 GCA_018648945.1 Victivallales bacterium | reverse complement strand
CGTATCATCGATGGTTCCATCCGCTTCGAGACGATCCAGCAGCCGACCGATATGGTGGTCCATGAGACTCACCATGCCATAGTAGACGGCGCGCAGCTTCCGGATGTCTTCGTCTGTCAGCGTCGGCCGGATCTTGACGTCACCCCAGGCTCTGTCCTGCAGTTGTTCATCATCTCCGTAGTAGCAACCACTCGCCAGACTCTCGTAGAAGTCAGGTTTGCCGTCGTTGCTGGCAGGTTCGATCGGGTCGGGCATGTGGGCAGCATCGTGCAGTGAGGCCCACGGTTCGGGTGTGACATAGGGATTGTGCGGATCCTGGAAGCTGGCCCAGAGGAAGAAGGGTTTATCCGCCTCCTGGGCTCGATCGATGGCGGCCATCGTGCGATCGGCAACCCAGGCCGATCCGTGATGTTCTTCACCCAGTGACCATGGCCCGAAGTGATCGTAATCATGGATGTCGAAATGTGTCTGCAGATCGACACCACGAGCGCGAAGCCAGGCACCATAATGCATACC
>JABGQJ010001754.1 GCA_018648945.1 Victivallales bacterium | reverse complement strand
CGTTGGCTTCCCGCCACATGGCTCCCGTAGAGAGGCAGGGACTCTTCGTAGTCCTGTTCGTACATCTGAAAGGCCAGACTGAGCTGCTTTATGTTGCTGACGCAGTTGGCTTGCTGGGCCTTCTGACGGGATTTGGCCAAAGCAGGGAGGACTAAGCCGGCGAGGATCGCGATGATCGCGATGACCACCAGAAGCTCGATGAGGGTGAAAACCGCCAAGGCTGGTCGGTGCTGGTTGTGGTTGACTGAACGTCTGTTCATGGTCGGGCATGGTCCCGTTTCGTTGCGGGCGTGCTTCCAGGTAGGGATCGCAGCCCTCAGCTACTGCTACTTTACGCAGAACTGCGGGGCAAATCAAGCCTGGGAGCGAATGGCCTGGTAACGCCTTCGCTATGCGTGGGAAGATCTCCGGGCATCTTGACGGCGTCCTCTGCCGAACCGCCTCACGAGGCTGAGAGGGCGCAATGGCCTGCCCCAGGACCTGCAGCTCCCTATTCCGCTTTGTTCACCACCCGGC
>JABGQJ010001753.1 GCA_018648945.1 Victivallales bacterium | reverse complement strand
CTGGCTATCGCGCTATTTATCGCCGGCTCCACCGTCGGTGGCACCGCCGCCAGCTTCGATCAGCTTATCTTCGGTCGCGTCATGCAGGGCGCCGGCGTCGGCATCACCCAGCCACTGGCCATGGGTACCTTGTTCATGATCTATCCCTTGCTGGATAGTCTGCGCGTCAGTTTCTATACGCCCGACGATACCGGTGCCCTGAGCTTTGTGGGCCTGGGCAATTACGAAACCCTGTTTTTCGACGAGAACTGGTCGAAAGGTTTCTGGAACGCCTTATCCAATAACTTTATTCTTTTTGCCATTCACATGCTGGTGCAAAACCCAATCGGGTTATTGCTGGCGGCCTTGCTGAGTTTGCCGACCGTACGCGGGCGCAACATCTATCGCACGGCCATGTTTCTGCCCACCATGATGTCGGTGGTGATCATCGGCTTTGTCTGGCAGTTGATCTTGAACCCGCTTTGGGGTGTGGCCGAAACCTTGCTGGATATCATCGGCATGGTGGATTATTTCCAAC
>JABGQJ010001752.1 GCA_018648945.1 Victivallales bacterium | reverse complement strand
AGGGGGCTGCAGAGGGCTGTAGAGGCTGGTGTTGGTTCTGGTGTCTGCTATGTGTCTACCAAGACAAAAACAAAGGGCTAGAGAAGTTTCTGAAAACTCTCTAACCCCTTGTTTTAATTGGCTCCGGCAGCAGGACTCGAACCTGCGACAAGCTGATTAACAGTCAGCTGCTCTACCAACTGAGCTATGCCGGATCAGGACCCTCGTCTTAGAGGGGCTTGGAGGCGCGGACCGGATTCGAACCGGTGTACACGGCTTTGCAGGCCGCTGCGTAGCCACTCCGCCACCGCGCCGATCCGTAAGCGGCTACCCTTCGCATCAAGGATTTGCATCCCGTCAATGAAGGTGGGGGAACTTAGACTTTCACCCCCGGACGGTCAAGGGGAACGATAGGGGGCGGCATCGCAGCCAAATCTCATTCTATATCCGTCCTTACCCCGCTCTATGGCCGCTCTATGGCCGCTCTATAGCATTGTCTTTTGCATGCCTCTGGGATTATATAAACGACAACAGTTTCC
>JABGQJ010001751.1 GCA_018648945.1 Victivallales bacterium | reverse complement strand
CAGACCGATAAGATAAAAGACAGTCGGGGCGATGCAAGCTGGATTGGGTGGCTTTCGCCGACTGCCGGTGAGTTGGCCCTACAGCGGCGCTCCGGGGCGAGAGCCCCCGGACATCTCACGCAGAGACTCCATGCCTCGCGGCCCCCGTGCTGGAGGCGGGAAGCCCTATACACCCGTGTCCCCTCCCGAAAAGCAGGCTAAAGCCTGGACTACGAACAGGTTCCCGCCCGCGTAGCCCTGCCCGTACGTAGCGAGGAGCTTCATGCAAGCTTGTAGAATTCCTCCCAGCCCTTGCGGGGCGGGGGACCGGCGAGGAGTTGGTTGGCGACGGTGTGGTTGGTGATCTGCTTGGTCTCGCGGTCGAACTGGAGCGTCTCGCCGAGACGCTGGGCAAGGACACCGAGGAGGAGGACTTGGGTGAGGGGCCCGGAGACGGCGAAGTTGGAGCGGGTCTTCTCCTGGCCCTTGGCGGCGAGGAGCAGGTTGGCCATATGGTCGGAGTGCTTGCCGCGGATGCG
>JABGQJ010001750.1 GCA_018648945.1 Victivallales bacterium | reverse complement strand
CCCCGCCCGATGGTTTGGGTGGGCTCGTTGATGTCACTCATCATCAGGAACAGGATGTTCCCGACCCGGAAGGAGTAGCGCTCCCACGTGCCGTTCACGGGGTAAGGGCGTCGGGCGGGATCGACTTGGGAGAATGGCGTGTTCTCGCCCATGGGGTCAACCCACTTCTGCCACCACCAGGCTTCAGGCTCGTTCAGACCGCTTCGATCGTGGTTGCCGCAGACGTTGTAGATGTCCTCACGGCGGTGCTTGGCTAATGCCCCGAACTGTCGGACCAGTTCGCGACCTTCGTCGTCCTCCGGGACGGCTTGGCCACCGGAGTTGTCCCCAATGTCGACGGCAATGTCCCAGTCAAACGGCGGCCCGCCTTGGTCTCCTCCGATTTCGCTTTGGCGGATGGCGTCAATCAGGCTCTCGCGGCCGCGTTTGATGTCCGTGCCGACGTGCGCATCTCCCCAAACCCAAAGGCGGAGTTGGGCGTCCGGCTGTCGTTCCCTTGGCATGATCGCCTTCCTTCA